>NZ_JABAEE010000109.1:0-887 GCF_023701885.1 Pseudomonas sp. CG7
ACACGCCCCAGCCATGAACCGATACATCCCCCTCCCCGGCGGCGACTGTTCCCCCGCCGCCCTGCTCATCGACACCCAAGCCCCCCTCGACGTCCTCCACGAAACCGCCGCCTACCGCATCCGCGCCGTCACCCAACTGTTGGAAAACATCGCCTTTCGCGAAGAACTCAGCTCCGACGCCGTCGTCCTCCACGACTTCGCCCTGCTCCTGGCGATTCCGTTGCGCGATGGCTGCGACGTGCTGGACGTGATCGGCCGCCGCTTGCAGGCACAAGCCATGGCCTGACCGCTGCGGCAGTTATTCGACTATCAATGCGCAAGCCGTTATTTCCTCTCGGTATTGCCTACTGTCAATGTTGACAGTAGGCAGCCACTTACGCGGGCCCTAAGCTCAACCGTGACAACGATAAAGGCTCTGGGCAACCCACAGTCCCTGTGCCTTTCTTCATTCGGGCAAGCAGGAAGAATAAAAATGAGCGACCAAATCAAAGGAACCGTGAAGTGGTTTAACGATGTAAAGGGCTATGGCTTCATTACCTGCGGCAATGGAGACGAGGACTTGTTCGTTCATTACTCGGGCATCGCTGGCAAGGGTTATAAAACATTGAAACAGAAGCAGACGGTTTTTTTTGAAATCGAAAAGGGCGACAAAGGCATGCAGGCCACGAGAGTGACGCCGGAATAAAACGCCTTCCATTCCAGAGAACGACCCCGTGTCGGCGAACCGCAAAACCTTGCTCTGCCGTTACCACTACGACCCACTGGATCGCCTGGTCGATTGCACACCATCAGCCCAGGCCCGCACCCTGCGCTTCTACCTGAAAGAACGCCTGACCAGCGAAATCCAGGGCTCGGTACAACACTCGATTTTCCAGCAGGCCGACCAA
>NZ_JABAEE010000109.1:982-16017 GCF_023701885.1 Pseudomonas sp. CG7
CCGGCGCTTCTACCTGAAAGAACGCCTGACCAGCGAAATCCAGGGCTCGGTACAACACTCGATTTTCCAGCAGGCCGACCAACTCCTGGCGCAACAACAGCGCCAGGAGAGCGCCGTCGAAACCACGTTACTCGCCACCGATCAGCAACGTTCGGTGCTGCACGCGCTCGATGCCACACAGCCCCGTCCCCTCGCCTACACACCCTACGGTCATCGCCCTGCGGAAAACGGCTTACTTAGCCTGCTCGGCTTCAACGGCGAACGGCCGGATCCGGTGACGGGGCATTATTTGTTGGGTAATGGGTATCGGGCGTTCAATCCAGTGTTGATGCGGTTTAACAGTCCAGATAGCTGGAGTCCGTTCGGTGAAGGGGGAATGAACGCGTATGTCTATTGCCTAGGGGATCCAGTAAATATGAATGACCCTACCGGACACGTTGGTAATTTATGGAAAGGCATCCAGAGTTTCTTGAAAATTAGAAGACCGAGCCCGGTAGCTCCCTCAAATCTAGATTTAAAACCGATCAAGCAGGTTAAAAATATCGCAAGTAACGTAACTACCTTTGTGGACAGTTACAAAAATGGCACGCGCTTCAATATAGTCGCCCATGGCCGACCAGGCAAGGTGCTTGTAGACGAAAAACTCCTCACACCGGTGGAGTTCAGGGACTACATCACCCAGCATGTAAATCTACACGAATATAAAATCACGAGACTAATCTTCTGCCATTCAGCCGACGCCTCTTTTGCCAAACATTTTGCCCAATTAACAAACCAAGACGTGAAAGCATTTTCAGGACCAATTGCATTTGGACTTTACTCCAACTCACGAAAACTACTAAAACTCGGTACCACAGAAACAAAAAAAGCCAAAGCAGTGCGCATTTTAAAATCCCCGAACGAAACAGAAATTGGAAACATAACTGTACCGCCCTATAACACCAAAAAATTTAGTCCAACAGGATCAATCAGAAGCCCCTAAGCTGTTTTTTTCCAGCAGTTTACAAGCACTTATAGCCCCAAACCGAAATCTTGACCTCCACGCATATAAAGCAACTTGTTATAATCGCCAAACCAAACTTAGCCGAAAACACTGACCAATTAGGTAATAACAATAACGATTTCTCGTTACAATGAGTAGGACATCTTCCCTAGCGCTCCGACTATCATCACCGACGAGTTGCTGGCCTTGGCAAACAACCTAACACTTGTGCTAGCTAGACAACCGCCTTTCTCCCTGAACATGATAGTGCTATCTGTATTTCCCACAGAGCAAAGCCCATGTCCTCCACAGATAAAACCGTGCTCTGCCGTTACCACTACGACCCACTGGATCGCCTGACCGATTGCACACCATCAGCCCAGGCCCGCACCCAGCGCTTCTACCTGAAAGAACGCCTGACCAGCGAAATCCAGGGCTTGGTACAGCGCTCGATTTTCCAGCAGGACGACCGACTCCTGGCGCAACAACAGCGCCAGGACGGCGGCGTCGAAACCACCTTGCTCGCCACCGATCAGCAACGCTCGGTGCTGCATGCGCTCGATGCCACACAGCCCCGCGCCCTCGCCTACACACCCTACGGCCATCGCCCCGCGGAAAACGGTTTACTCAGCCTGCTCGGCTTCAACGGCGAACGGCCGGACCCGCTGACGGGACATTATTTGTTGGGTAATGGCTATCGGGCGTTCAATCCGGTGTTGATGCGGTTTAACAGCCCGGACAGGCGCAGCCCCTTCGATAAAGGTGGAATAAACGCTTACGCCTATGCCTTGGGAGATCCTGTTAATTACACGGACCCAACAGGCGAGTTTGCCCAATGGATATTGCCGACGATACAACGCGGTTTAACCATTGCGCTGCACAGCATAGTTCCAGTGAGCATGATTTTAGGACCTAAAGCTAATGGTCCGGCGCTGTGGGCCACCCGTGCCAGTCTGTCAGGTTCCGCAATGAGTGCTGTGGGGGCAGTCATGCAACTTGCAGGCAACACGTCTGGCCCCTTGGTCTCGGCCGCGGGCACGGCAGCGTTAGTGGGAGGAGCCTTGACTCGCGGCGCCATCGCCGTGCTCAACGCGTACAAAGCTGGCTCGCTGGGGCAGATGATAAAAGATAACGTTAGAAATATTCTTGGCCTCCCGAAGCGAGTTACAATCCAACTACCGAAGGAAATATTTACGCTATCTTCTGTATCCGTCACCATCCCCCAATCTTTACCTTATGGACTTACACCGCACTCCAATCATATAAGGGCCCCTAGTTATCATTTTGTTTGATTTAAGTAGACCCGACAACCAAACCTAACACTTCTGCTAGCTAGACAACCGCCCTTCTCCCTGAACATGATGATGCTATCTGTATTTCCCACAGAGCAAAGCCCCATGTCCTCCACAGATAAAACCTTGCTCTGCCGTTACCATTACGACCCACTGGATCGCTTGGTCAACTGCACACCCTCGACCCAGGCCCGCACCCTGCGCTTCTACCTGAAAGAACGCCTGACCAGCGAAATCCAAGGCTCGGTACAACACTCGATTTTCCAGCAGGCCGACCAACTCCTGGCGCAACAACAGCGCCAGGAGAGCCCCGTCGAAACCACGTTACTCGCCGCCGATCAGCAACGTTCGGTGCTGCACGCGCTCGATGCCACACTGCCCCGTCCCCTCGCCTACACACCCTACGGTCATCGCCCTGCGGAAAACGGCTTACTTAGCCTGCTCGGCTTCAACGGCGAACGGCCGGATCCGGTGACGGGGCATTATTTGTTGGGTAATGGGTATCGGGCGTTCAATCCAGTGTTGATGCGGTTTAACAGCCCGGACAGTTTGAGTCCGTTTGGGGAAGGTGGGTTGAATACTTACGCCTATTGCGTGGGAGATCCGGTTAATTGGAATGATCCAACAGGACACACTTGGTGGGTAGCGGCGAGTTTTCTGAGCCCCTCTGGGGTCAAGAGCCTAGCAACCTTGTCATTGCGACGCCTGAGCTTACCAGCAGCAGCGCTTTCTCCACCATCAGTGTCTGCAGTCGGAACCAACAATTCGGTAGTGATTATTCCCAATGCTTATCTTCCTCCGCCCTCCCACTTTTCTCTAGCTCGCCGTGCCAATAGCGTAAAGCCTATACATCAATCCCCAGCAACCAACGCTGCATTTGCGGAACCACGGTCGATCACGCTTGGCGGGAAAGGAGCTAATACAGTCAACACACCAAGCAAAGCAACCGTTAAAAAGCCCCTCATTGGCACCGAACAGCGCCGTTGGATCTACTCAAAAGAAGGCGCGAGGTTCGCGCGAAGCGGTTTAACCAAGGCCGCACAGGAACGTTTCGATATATTCCAAAACTTAATTAATCATAACGGCATCTCAGCAGCCGAAGCTTCCCGACTGGCAGGCCAAACACAACTTAAAAAACTAACTGGCCAGCAATATCAAATACGTCTTAGCAAAGGAGAGCGAGTAACTTTCGAGATTCAAGAAAAAGCTCGAATAGTCAGAATCCTTCAGGTTGGGGGACACACTTGATCTAGCTGGACAAACCCTGTGCATCTGCCTGAGCCTACTACCTCCGTCGGAGTTTTTATTCAGAGCCAAACCCATGCCTGCTACAGACGAAACGCTACTTTGCCGCTACCACTATGACCCTCTCGATCGCCTGGCCGGTTTCCTGCCGGCCACCCAAGCCCACACCCAGCGCTTCTACCTGAAAGAGCGCCTGACCAGTGAAATCCAGGGCTCGGTAAAACGCTCGAGTGTCCAGCAGGACGACCAACTCCTGACGCACCAACAGCGCCAGGATGACGACATCGAAACCACTTTGCTCGCCACCGATCAGCAACGCTCGGTGCTGTACGCGCTCGAAACCACGCTGCCTCATCCCCTCGCCTACACACCCTACGGCCATCGCCCTGCGGAGAACGGTTTACTCAGCCTGCTCGGCTTCAACGGCGAACGGCCGGACCCGGTGACCGGGCATTATTTGTTGGGCAACGGGTATCGGGCGTTCAATCCGGTGTTGATGCGGTTTAACAGCCCGGACAGTTTGAGTCCGTTTGGGGAGGGTGGGTTGAATGCGTATACGTATTGCGCTGGAGATCCAGTGAATCACCAGGACCCGACAGGACATATCAGATGGCCGGGGCAGATGTCATATCCCTTCCCTAAAGCCATGACAGCGATAAAAAAAGTAACCGTCACATCGGAACCAATCAAAAACATAGGCCCATTTGACAAACTCTTAGGCGCACCCCACATTCTCGATAACATCGTGAGCAATATAGAATCCAAATATTTACTGGAACTATCACTGACATCCAAAGGTATGTACGGCTTAGTAAAATCCCACTTACGCCCAGTCTTTAATGGGGCTGCGAAAGAGGTTCCATTGTTTCTGCATCCCGAGCTGCTATCCATTGGCAAGGGCAAGTCGAAGGGCCATCTGCCGTCGCAAGTTTTAGAAAATGAGACGTTGCTTTCTTTTGCCAAACGTTCCCAACGCAGCACCAACCCTATGGCCGAACTCGCCAAGAAGATGACTCTCAGCGCTCACACTAAAGCAAAGCTATTAGAGTCTAGACACGCTCTAAAGCGCCCTTCAACAGTAATCCACCAACACCCCCAAATCAAAAGAATCCGCCAGACGACAGCCGATCAGAACTTATAATTGAGATTTGCGCCTGATAAATAAAAAGGGCGACATCACTGTCGCCCTTCTCCCGTCTAGCTTCCAGCCTTACGCCGCACTAAACAACTTATGCGGTCAATCACAAACTTCTTCGACACACCCGCATCAAACTCGCCATGACCCTTCGGCGCATCATCCAGGCTGATCACCTGCACACCGACGATTTCGGGGGCCGCAACGGCCCAACAGTAACCGTGGCGAGGGAGCTTGCTCCCGTTGGACTGAAGCAGCCAGCCGGCTATTTTCGTTTGGTCTACCCTACTGTTATTTCTGACAGTAGGCTCAAGCACGACGCTCAGCAATCATCGTTACTCCGATCCACAAGGGAGTACATGAAATGCGCAGTTTAATAATTGGCTTGCTTTGCGTCGCTGGCCTCTTGGGCGTCACCCATGCTGCGAACGCAGCAAACTGTCCCGCTGTAGGAGAAATAGTGTTTCGTTTGGGGCCGGAGCCCATTCCTGGCCGAACGATCTACGACGAATACAGTGTGAAGGACACCTCTGGAAAAATTATCTGGCGGGGTGAAGCCGTAGGCCCTAATTTTTTAGAACCTGATTACCAAATGACGTTAAAAACGTCCAGCCCTATAGCAAATACCTGCATATATAGTTATCGGGAGACATATCAAGATGACGATAGCTACCCGCCTCAGCCGGCCTGGAGGAATGCAGAGCTGAAACTCTATAAACAACCTTGAGGGCCAGTTATATATCAATAAAAAGGGCGACATCACTGTCGCCCTTTCTCCGTCTTGCCTACAACCTTACGCCGCACTAAACAACTTGTGCGGATCAATCACAAATTTCTTCGGCACACCCGCATCAAACTCGCCGTACCCCTTCGGCGCATCATCCAGGCTGATCACCTGTACGCCAACGATTTCAGCAATATTGATACGGTCCCACATGATCGCCTGCATCAGCTGGCGGTTGTATTTCATTACCGGGGTCTGGCCGGTGTGGAAGCTGTGGGATTTGGCCCAGCCCAGGCCGAAGCGGATGCTCAGGCTGCCCATTTTTGCGGCGGCATCGACGGCGCCCGGGTCTTCGGTGACGTAGAGGCCGGGGATGCCGATTTTGCCGGCGACGCGGACCACGCCCATCAACGAGTTGAGCACGGTGGCCGGGGCTTCGTGCTTGACGCCGTCATGGCCGTGGCCGCGGGCTTCGAAGCCTACCGCATCGACGGCGCAGTCGACTTCAGGCTCGCCCAGCAGTGCGGCGATCTGCTCGTGCAGCGGTGTATCGGTGGACAGGTCGGCAATTTCGAAACCCTGGGCCTTGGCGTGGGCCAGGCGAACCGGGTTGACGTCGCCGATTATGACCACGGCCGCGCCCAGCAGGCGAGCGGAAGCGGCGGCGGCCAGGCCAACCGGGCCGGCACCGGCGATGTAGACGGTGCTGCCAGGACCAACGCCGGCGGTGACGGCGCCGTGGTAGCCAGTGGGCAGGATGTCGGACAAGCAGGTCAGGTCGCGGATTTTCTCCATGGCCTTGTCCCGGTCCGGCAGTTTCAGCAGGATGAAGTCAGCGTACGGCACCAGCTCGTATTCGGCCTGGCCGCCGGTCCAGTCGCCCATGTCCACGTAACCGTAGGCACCGCCGGCACGGGCCGGGTTGACGGTCAGGCACACACCGGTGTGTTGCTCCTTGCAGGAACGGCAGCGCCCGCAAGCCACGTTGAACGGCACCGACACCAGGTCACCGATTTTCAGGTTCTCGACGTCGCAGCCCTTTTCGATCACTTCACCGGTGATTTCGTGACCCAGGACCAGGCCGGTCTGGGCAGTGGTACGGCCGCGGACCATGTGCTGGTCGGAGCCGCAGATGTTGGTGGAGACCACGCGCAGGATGACACCGTGCTCAATCTTCCTGCCGCGCGGGTCCTGCATTTTTGGATAGTCGATTTTCTGTACTTCGACCTTGCCGTTGCCGAGATACACGACACCACGATTACCAGACATGCTTTCACCTCGCTGTTGTTTTTGTGGAACTGCGTTGCCCAGGCAGGCAGCGCGTTGATTGCTCGGGTTAGTGCTTGTGGCTTGTTTCTTTGTCGTCTGTAAGGGCCTCATCGCGAGCAGGCTCGCTCCCACAGTGGATCGTCGGTGTGTTCAAGATCTGCTGACCGACACAGATCCTGTGGGAGCGAGCCTGCTCGCGAATGGGCTGCGAAGCGGCCCCAAAAATCTAAAGAACCACAGTACGATTGGCGTTCAAGAACACCCTTCGCTCAATGTGATACCCCACCGCCCGCGCCAACGTGAGCCCTTCGATGTCCCGGCCCTTGGCGATCAGGTCTTCGGGATAGTGGCTGTGGTCCACCACTTCCACGCCCTGGGCGATGATCGGGCCTTCGTCCAGGTCGTTGTTGATGTAGTGCGCCGTGGCACCCACCAGTTTCACGCCTTTGTTGTAGGCCTGGTGATAAGGTTTGGCGCCCTTGAAGCCCGGCAGCAGCGAGTGATGGATATTGATCGCCTTGCCGTCGAGCTTGCGGCACAACTCCGGCGACAGCACTTGCATGTAGCGGGCAAGGATCACCAGTTCGGCGCCGGTGTCTTCGATCACCTGCCACACCTGCCGCTCCTGGGCGGGTTTGTCGTTCGGGTCCAGGGGGAAATGGTAGTAGGGAATCTGGTGCCAGTCGGCCAGCGGCTTGAGGTCGGGGTGGTTGGAGACCACGGCGACCACGTCCATGGACAACTGGCCGATGCGTTGGCGGTAGAGCAAGTCGTTGAGGCAGTGATCGGCCTTGGAGACCATGATCACCACTTTGGGCCGGTAGTTGGGCGGCGTCAGTTCGAAGACCATGCCGAAGGCTTGCGCGCGCTCGGCCAGGCCGGCACGGAAGTTCTGCTCGTCAAAACCGTCGGGCTGGCGGAACTCCACACGAATGAAGAAACGCGCCGAGAGCCGGTCGTCGAAGGAGTGGTGCTCGGTGACGTAGCAGCCCTGCTCGAACAGAAAGCGGGTCACCGCATCCACCGTGCCGAGCACGCTGGGGCAGTCGGCAGTCAAGATCCATGTGTCTGGGGCGCGGCTCATTGCGGTGACTCCTGTTCAAAATTAACGAAGCGACGCAGAACCCCGTGGCGAGGGAGCTTGCTCCCGCTCGGTTGCGCAGCAACCGCCAAAAGCGAGGGCCGCTGCGCAGCCCAGCGGGAGCAAGCTCCCTCGCCACAAAAGCCGTGGTCGGCTTTAGTCCTTATGCCTGCACGCTCAACCCATACTCCGCCGCGGCATCCTGCAACCACAGCCACCAGTAATCGGAGAAGCTGCGGCGGATCACCAGTTCCCAGGTGTCTTCAGCGGTGTGGCGGATCACCAGTTGCGACTTGGCGAACACCGTGCCCACGGCCTTGCCCACCGGAAAGTTGCTGGGGTGAACATCGTAGCTGGTGGATTTCATCAGCACGTCGCGCACGTTCGGGCCGGACAGTTCGAGGATCTGCTGGCCGCCGCTGACGTTGACGATCTGAATGTGCAGGTCGCCCAGGGCTTCACGCAGTTTCTGCTCGGCGGCGAACTCTTCGCCGGTGGGCACCACCAGCAGCCATTCATCCGGGCCGAGCCATTGCAGGCTGGTCTCGCCCTTGATGACGACGGCCAGGGCACCTGGCAATTCCAGGCCCAGGGCCTTGTGGACACCGGCGGCGAACGCCGGGTCGTGGCCGTCGCCACGAATGGTCAAATGGCCCAGGAGTTTTTTCTCGCGCACGGTCACGCCGGCGTTCTTGCGACCCTTGCCCACCAGGCTGGCGAGGTCGGCATGGTGCAGCGACGACTCGGCCTTGGCCCCGGTGGTTGGGCGTTGTTGGTACACGTTGACTGCGGTCATATGGAGCACCTGTCTGAATGCTGTTGAGTCAAACCCTTGCGGTGGCCGTCAGGCCGTCATCGCGAGCAAGCTCGCTCCCACAAGGGTTACACGATCAACTGTGGGAGCGAGCTTGCTCACGATGAAGCCGACGCGGTATCGCCGGTCTCCCACAGGACCTCAAGCCACTAGATATTCTGCCGATCCCCCTTCGGATCGAAGAACACCGAAGAAACGATCTCTGCCTCGATCACACTGCCGTCGGCCAATGGCGCGAACACGCGCTCGCCCATCCGCTTGAGGCCGCCCTTGACCACGCCCATGGCAAACGAATAACCCAGGGAGTTGTGGGCATAGCTGGAGGTCACGTGGCCAACCATGGGCATCGGAATCGCCTGCTTGGTGTTGAACACCAGTTGCGCGCCTTCCGGCAGCCAGACATTCGGATCGATCGGCTTGAGGCCCACCAGTTGCTTGCGGTCTTCACGCACGCAATCTTCGCGATTCATGCCGCGCCAGCCGATCCACGAGAACGGTGTGGTCCGGCCGACGCACCAGCCCATGTTCAGGTCGTCCGGGGTCATCGAGCTGTCCGTGTCCTGGCCGACGATGATGAAACCCTTCTCGGCCCGCAGTACGTGCATGGTCTCGGTGCCATACGGGGTCAGGTTGTACTGCTTCCCGGCCTCGACGATTTGTTCGAGCACGCCCATGGCGTAGTCGGCCTGCACGTTGATTTCGTACGACAGTTCACCGGTGAACGAGATCCGGAACACCCGGGCCGGCACGCCGCCCACCAAGCCTTCTTTCCAGGTCATGAACGGGAACGCGTCCTTGTCCAGGTCGATGTCGGTGACGTGGCTCAGCAGCTTGCGGCTGTTGGGGCCCGACAGGGTCATGGTCGCCCAGTGGTCGGTGACTGAGGTGAAGTACACCTTCAGGTCCGGCCATTCGGTCTGGTGATAGATCTCCAGCCATTGCAGTACGCGCGCGGCGCCGCCAGTGGTGGTGGTCATCAGGATATGGTTGTCCGCCAGACAGGCCGTCACGCCATCGTCGAAGACCATGCCGTCTTCCTTACACATCAGGCCGTAGCGGGCCTTGCCCACGTCGAGCTTGGTCCAGGCGTTGGTGTAGACGCGGTTGAGGAATTCGCGGGCGTCCGGGCCCTGGATGTCGATCTTGCCCAGGGTCGAGGCGTCCAGCAGGCCGACGCTGTCACGCACGGCCTTGCATTCGCGCTTGACCGCGGCATGCATGTCTTCGCCATTCTTCGGGAAGTACCAAGGGCGCTTCCACTGGCCGACGTCTTCGAACTCGGCACCGTTTTTCACATGCCAGGCATGCAGCGCGGTGAAACGCACCGGCTCGAAGATGTGCCCACAGTGCCGGCCCGCCACCGCGCCGAAGGTCACCGGCGTGTAGGTCGGACGGAACATGGTGGTGCCCATCTGCGGGATGCTCACGTTCAGCGAACGGGCCGCGATGGCCAGGCCGTTGACGTTGCCCAGCTTGCCCTGGTCGGTGCCGAAGCCCAGTGCGGTGTAGCGCTTGACGTGTTCCACCGACTCGAAGCCTTCGCGGGTGGCGAGCTCGATGGCGGCGGCAGTGACGTCGTTCTGCAGGTCGACGAATTGCTTCGGCGCCCGGGCAGTGGAATTTTCGTGAGGCACCTGGAACAGCGCCAGGGTCGGTTCTTCATGACGGCTCAGAGCCTTGGGCAGCACGCCCTCCACCGCCTTGAAGCCGGCTTCGCTGGCCGCGCGCACGCCGCCTTCAAAACCGTCGGCCAGGCTATCGCCGAGGCTGTAGACGCCGTTCACACCGCCGACGCAGACACGCTTTTGCGGCGCTTCGCCCGGTACGAAACCGAGGATGTCTTCGCGCCAGATCGGCTTGCCGCCCAGGTGCGAAGCCAAGTGGACCACCGGGCTGTAGCCGCCGGAGCTGGCCACCAGGTCGCAGTCCAGCCATTCGCCAGGACTGGTGACTTTGTGGGCGCGAACGTCGATCGCAGCCACACGGGCCCCGGTGACGCGCTTGCTGCCACGGGCCTCGATCACGGCGCTGCCGGTGAGGATACGGATGCCCTTGGCGCGGGCTTCTTCCACCAGCGCACCCCGTGGGTTGCTGCGGGCATCGGCCACGGCGATCACTTGCAGGCCGGCGTCGAACCAGTCCAGCGCCACGCGATAGGCGTGGTCGTTGTTGGTGCTCAGCACCAGTTTCTTGCCCGGCGCCACGCCGTAGCGGCGGATGTAAGTAGAAACCGCGCCAGCCAGCATGTTGCCCGGCACGTCGTTGTTACCGTAGACCAGCGGCCGCTCGCAGGCGCCGGTCGCCAACACCACGCGCTTGGCGCGAACGCGGTTGATGCGCTGGCGAACCTGGCCGATCGGTGCGCGGTCGCCGAGGTGGTCGGTGAGGCGCTCGTGGATGGTCAGGAAGTTATGGTCGTGGTAGCCATTCACGGTGGCGCGAGGCAGCAACACCACGTCGGGCATCGAGCGCAGTTCAGCCACCGCAGCCGCGACCCACTCGGTCGCCGGCTTGCCGTCCAGGCTCTCGCGGGAGTCGAGCAGGCTGCCGCCGAACTCTTCCTGCTCATCGGCCAGGATCACGCGGGCACCGCTGCGGCCAGCCGCCAACGCGGCAGCCAGGCCAGACGGGCCAGCGCCCACGATCAGCACGTCGCAGTGACGGTTCATGTAGTCGTAGGTGTCCGGATCGTTCTCGGTCGGCGAACGACCCAGGCCCGCGGCCTTGCGGATGTACTTCTCGTAAGTCATCCAGAACGATTGCGGGTACATGAAGGTTTTGTAGTAGAAGCCCGGCGGCATCAGCTTGCCGCCGACCTTGCCGAGAATCCCCATCATGTCGTTGTTCACGTTCGGCCAGCCGTTGGTGCTGGTGGCGACCAGGCCCTGGTACAGCGCCTGTTGCGTGGCGCGCACGTTCGGGATTTGCGTGGCTTCGGTGGCACCGATCTGCAGCACCGCGTGCGGCTCTTCGGCACCGGCGGCGTAAATGCCGCGCGGCCGGGAATACTTGAAGCTGCGGCCGATGATGTCGACACCGTTGGCCAGCAGCGCAGCGGCCAGGGAGTCGCCCTCGAAGCCTTTGTAGGTCTGGCCGTTGAAGGTGAAGCTCAGCACTTTGTTGCGGTCGATCCGTCCGCCGTTGGACAGGCGATTGATCTGGCTCATACCTTCTCTCCCAGAGCCTGTGCAGCCGCTTTCGGACTGTCAGCCTTGTCGGTGAACTGCGGCTTTTGGCCGATCTTGTAGGTTTCGAGAATCTCGTAGGTCACGGTGTCACGGGTCGCGTTGAAGTACTGACGGCAACCGGCGACGTGGTCCCACAGTTCATGGTGCAACCCGCGTGGGTTGTCACGGAAGAACATGTAGTCGCCCCACTCCTCGTCGGTGCAGGCGTTCGGATCCAGTGGACGCGGGATATGCGCCTGGCCGGATGCATGGAATTCCTCTTCGGAGCGCAGTTCGCCGCAGTGAGGACAGAAGATATGCAACATGGGGATTTCTCCTGTTAGTGGGCAACCGCAGCAGCGCCGTGTTCATCGATCAACGCACCGTTGTGGAAACGGTCGATGGAGAAAGGGGCGGCCAATGGGTGCATTTCGCCCTTGGCCAGACTCGCGGCAAACACGTTGCCCGAGCCAGGTGTCGCCTTGAAGCCGCCGGTGCCCCAACCGCAGTTGAAGAACATGTTCGGCACCGGGGTCTTGGAGATGATCGGGCAGGCATCCGGGGTGGTGTCGACGATGCCGCCCCACTGACGGTTCATGCGCACGCGGGACAACACCGGGAACATCTCGACGATGGCCTGGACCGTGTGTTCGATCACCGGGTACGAGCCACGCTGGCCGTAGCCGTTGTAGCCGTCGATACCGGCGCCGATCACCAGGTCGCCCTTGTCGGACTGGCTGATGTAGCCGTGCACGGCGTTGGACATGATCACGCTGTCGATGATGGGCTTGATCGGCTCCGACACCAGCGCTTGCAGCGGGTGGGATTCGATCGGCAGGCGGAAGCCGGCGAGCTTGGCCATGTGCCCGGAGTTACCGGCAGTGACCACGCCGACGCGCTTGGCGCCAATGAAGCCCTTGTTGGTTTCCACGCCGATGCACACGCCGTTTTCCTTGCGGAAACCGATCACTTCGGTCTGCTGGATCAGGTCCACGCCCAAGGCGTCCGCCGCCCGGGCAAAGCCCCAGGCCACGGCATCGTGACGGGCCACGCCGCCGCGACGCTGGACGGTGGCGCCCATCACCGGGTAACGGGTGTTCTTCGAGCAATCCAGGTACGGGATCTCGTCGGCCACTTGCTTGGCGTTGAGCAGCTCGCCGTCCACGCCGTTGAGGCGGTTGGCACTGACGCGACGCTCGGAATCACGGATGTCCTGCAGGGTGTGGCACAGGTTGTAGACGCCACGCTGGGAGAACATCACGTTGTAATTCAGGTCCTGGGACAGGCCTTCCCAGAGTTTCATCGCGTGTTCGTACAGGTGGGCCGATTCGTCCCACAGGTAGTTGGAGCGCACGATGGTGGTATTGCGCGCGGTGTTACCGCCACCCAACCAGCCCTTCTCGACCACGGCCACGTTGGTGATGCCGTGCTCCTTGGCCAGGTAGTAGGCAGTCGCCAGGCCATGCCCGCCGCCGCCGACGATGACCACGTCGTAGACCTTTTTCGGAGTCGGCGTGCGCCACATCCGCTGCCAGTTTTCATGATGGCTGAGTGAGTGTTTGAAGAGGCCGAAGCCCGAATAGCGTTGCATAGTCATTACTCCAAAACCGACTCAGCGATAAACCGGGAAGTCCGCGCACAGGGCCGCCACTTGCTGCGCGACATTGGCCTCGACATCGGCATCGCCGAGGTTGTCGAGGATGTCGCAGATCCAGCCGGCCAGCGTGACGCACTGGGTAACCTTGAAGCCACGGGTGGTCACCGCTGGGGTGCCGATGCGCAGGCCAGAGGTCACGAACGGCGATTGCGGGTCGTTCGGCACGGCGTTCTTGTTGACGGTGATGTGGGCGCGGCCCAGTGCGGCATCGGCGTCCTTACCGGTCAGGCCCTGACGGATCAGGCTGACCAGGAACAGGTGGTTATCGGTACCACCGGACACTACATCGTAGCCGCGCTTGATGAACACGCCAGCCATGGCCTGGGCGTTATCGATCACTTGCTGCTGGTAAGCCTTGAAGCCAGGCTCCGCCGCTTCCTTGAAGCACACCGCCTTGCCGGCGATCACGTGCATCAGCGGGCCGCCCTGGGCGCCAGGGAATACCGCGGCGTTGAGCTTTTTCTCGATTTCTTCGTTGGCCTTGGCCAGGATCAGGCCGCCACGGGGACCGCGCAGGGTCTTGTGGGTGGTGGTGGTGACCACGTCGGCGTACGGCAGTGGGTTTGGATACAGGCCGGCGGCAACCAGGCCAGCGACGTGGGCCATGTCGACGAACAACAGGGCACCGACCTTGTCGGCGATCTGGCGGAAACGTGGGAAATCCAGGGTCTTGGAGTAAGCGGAGAAACCGGCGACGATCATCTTCGGCTTGCACTCGACCGCCAGGCGCTCGACTTCGTCGTAGTCGATCAGGCCCGTGGTGGTGTCGATGCCGTATTGCACCGCGTTATAAAGCTTGCCCGAGGACGACACCTTGGCGCCGTGGGTCAAGTGACCGCCGTGGGCCAGGCTCATGCCCAGGATGGTGTCGCCGGCTTGCAGCAGGGCCAGGTACACGGCGCTGTTGGCCGACGAACCGGAGTGCGGCTGGACGTTGGCGTAATCGGCGCCAAACAGCTGCTTGGCGCGCTCGATGGCCAGGGCTTCGACTTTGTCGACGTGTTCGCAACCACCGTAGTAGCGCTTGCCCGGATAGCCTTCGGCGTACTTGTTGGTCAGGCCGCTGCCCTGGGCCTCCATCACGCGCTTACTGGTGTAGTTCTCTGACGCGATCAGTTCGATGTGATCTTCCTGGCGTTGCTCTTCGGCGTTCATCGCCGCCAGCAGTGCATCATCGTAGCCTTGGATTTGGTCTTGCTTGCTGAACATCGCGTCTCTCCCAGCGGCGGCGGTGCGCCTTTCGTCTCGGTGAGGCACGGACCGTTTCGGTCGTGCCCTTTGGATGCGATGGTATGGCTGGCGCAGGCATGTCAAATGCCTATGGACGCCACGCAAAGGTGCGTTTACGACATGTGCTCAAATGGAATGGAACACTCCCCCTGTGGCGAGGGAGCTTGCTCCCGCTGGAGGGCGAAGCCCTCCCAGAAAGGCCCAAGCAGATCTACCTGATAAACCCAGGTGTTTGGTCTTGGGGCTACTTCGTAGCCCAGCGGGAGCAAGCTCCCTCGCCACAAGGGCTATGCGACGATCTGGCGAACCGCGAGCAGCACTAGAAAATGCGCGGGATACAATGCATACGCCCAACGCCGCATTGGCAGTGGATGAAAACGACCCGCCTGTCGCAAAAGCACCAGCCCCAGCCATGGCTATCAGAGTAACATAAAGCAGA
>NZ_JABAEE010000010.1:0-106931 GCF_023701885.1 Pseudomonas sp. CG7
CACCAATGCTGCTGACGAGCCGCAATCGCGAGCAAGCTCGCTCCCACAAGGGAATCGCCCACAGGGGAATCCGTGGTGTTCCTGGATCAGTGTTTCAACCGCTCGCCCAACACCTTCCCCACTTCCAGCGCCGACGCCGGGTTCTGGCCGGTGATCAACTCACGATCCATGACCACATGGGACGTCCAGGGGGATGTGTTGCTGCTGTATTGGCCGCCCGCCTGCGCCAACGCAATCTGCGGGTAGAATTTCATGCTCCCGCCACCTAGCAGCCCCTTGGCCAATTCTTCCTCCTGATTGCTGATCACCGTCATCTTGTACCCGGCATAGATCCAGCCGGCCTTGGCCGAGGCCTGGCCTTTGGCCGCCAACTGGCCAACGAAGCCCTGGGCATCGGTCATGGTCGACAGCAACGCGATCGGGCCATGGCAGACCAGCGCGGTGGTCTTGCCCTTGCCATGAAAATGCGTCAGCACCCGCCCCAGCGGCGCGCTCGTGAGCAAATCCTGCATCGGCGCATGTCCGCCCGGGATGTACAGGGCATCGAACCGGTCCAGGCCGATCTGCTCGACACGGGCCAGGCTGATCACCGGTGAGTCCTTGGCCGACGTGATCTTCAACTGCCCCAACAACGCCTGGTAACGCTCCAGCTCCGCCGAGTCATTGTTGAAATACATCTTGTCCACCGAGGAACGGTCCAGCGTCGGCGCCTTGCCCTCGGGCGTTGCGAACGTCACCTGGTGACCCGCCTCCAGCAAGAGTTTCACCGGTTGCAGCAATTCGTTGAGGTAGAACCCGGTGGAGAAGACCTGGCCATTTTTCAGGTCCAGATGATCGGCGTCCGACAGGACCACCAGCACGTTATCGGCATGGGCCGCGACGCTGATGCCTGCCAGAACGACAGACGTTGCCAAGGTAGTGAGTTTTTTCATGATGACTCCAGGACGCTTCGATAAAAGATGCGCTCACTGTATTGATGCGCTTAGCGGCGATAAACTGGCTGCCCGGAACATCACCTGGCCTCTGGAGGCAACAATGCCCCGTCGATTCGATCATCTGGCCGACGTGGAAGCCTTCGTCACGGTCGTGGAAAAAGGCACTCTCAGCGCTGGCGCCGTGGCGCTGGGAACCACGCCTTCGGTCCTGAGCCGCGCCATCTCCCGCCTCGAAGCCCGGCTCGGCGTGCAACTGTTGCGTCGTACGACCCGGCGGCTGAACCTGACCGATGCCGGTACGTTGTACCTGGAACAATCGCGCTCGGCCTTTGCCCTGATTGACGATGCGGAGCGGCGAATCCAAGGCCAGGACGGCGTCCTGAGCGGTCGCGTGCGCCTGAGCGTGCCGACCACCTACGGCCATTACCGCCTGCCGTCGCTGCTGTCGCGTTTCGTCCAGGCTTTTCCACAGGTTCGGGTCGAGCTGAGCATTACCAACCGTAATGTCGATCTGGAGGCTGAGGGGTATGACCTGGCGATCCGCCTCGGGCCATTGCCGGACAGCGGGCTGGTCGGCCGCAAGCTCGAAGACGCCCGCCTTTGCCTGGTGGCCGCGCCGCACTACCTGGCACGCGCCGGAACACCCCGGCACGGCGATGAACTGGCGGCCCACGCCTGCCTGCCCTTCGTGATGCCCAGCAGCGGACGCATCGCACCTTGGCTATATCGCGAAAACCAGCAAGATCGGGAATGGCTGCCGGCGGGCAATGTCCAGGTGTCCGACGATGTATTGGGCATCGTGTCCCTGGCCCAGGCCGGGATGGGAATCTGCCAGACCTATGAATTCATCGTCCGGGAGCGAATCGAGCGCGGGGAACTGGTGGTGTTGCTGGAAGACGTTGGCGGGCGCAGCCGACCGTTTTCAATCATCTATCCGCCCCATCGGCAATTGCCGGCGGCGGCACGGGCGTTGATTGATTTTCTGATTGGGCAATAGCTATAACACCGACCGGACCCTGTGGGAGCGAGCTTGCTCGCGATGGCGGAGTGTCAGGAGCATCGATATTGCTGATCCGCCGCCATCGCGAGCAAGCTCGCTCCCACAGGGGGTCTGGTGTGACTGCAGGATTTGCATTCCCCCCGCAGCCCTCCTGTGGAAAGCTTCCTTGCTGCTACAGGTTCTGGATTCAGTGGGCCGCAGCCGCCTGCTCTTCCATCTTCTTGCGCAGGCTCAGCGGGCGCATGTCGGTCCAGACTTCTTCGATGTAGGCCAGGCATTCCTTCTTGAACCCGCTCTTGCCAACGGTGCGCCAGCCCTCGGGCACGGCCTTGTAGTCTGGCCAGATCGAATACTGTTCTTCGTGGTTGACCACGACCTGAAAGACGATGTCCTCGCGGTCGAATACTGAAGTCATGGGTGTCTCTCCATCTATGCTCGAGGTTCGCTGCATCACATGCGCAGCCAGGATATGAAAGGAACGTATAGGGTCGGGTGAAAATTAACGATCGGTGATCGCCGCCTGCAGGGCTCGCCCGAAAATTTCGGCGACCCGGTCGATTTCCGCCCGGGTGATGATCAACGGTGGCAGGAACCGCACCACGCTACCCTGCCGACCGCCCAGTTCCAGGATCAGCCCGCGCTTGAGGCATTCGCGTTGCAGGCGTGGCGCCAGCTGTGCGTGTACCGGCGGATGGCCCAGGGCGTCCCGCTTACCCGCCGGATCAACCAGTTCAACGCCAAGCATCAGCCCGCGACCGCGGATATCGCCCAGTTGCGGGAAGTCCCGCTGGAGGATGTGCAGGTGCTCGCTCAAGCGTTCGCCCATGGCCGCGGCATGGGCCGGCAGGTCGTGCTCTTGCAGGTAGCGCATCACTGCGGAACCGGCGGCCATGGCCATCTGGTTGCCGCGAAAGGTGCCGGCGTGAGCGCCGGGCAGCCAGGTGTCGAGCCAATCGCGGTAAACCACCACCGCCAGCGGCAGGCTGCCGCCGATGGCCTTGGACAGCACGACCACGTCGGGGATGATCCCGGCATGTTCGAAGGCAAACATTTTGCCGGTACGGCCGAAGCCGCTCTGGATTTCGTCGACAATCAACGCCACCCCAGCCTGCTCGGTGATCCGCCGCAAGCCGCGCAGCCAGTCCAGGTCGGCGGGAATGACCCCGCCCTCGCCCTGCACCACCTCGACGATGACCGCCGCCGGCAATTGTACGCCGGCCTCCGGGTCGTGCAGCAGGTTTTCCAGGTAATGCAGATTGGCCTTGACGCCCTCGGCACCGCCCAGCCCGAACGGGCAGCGGTAATCATAGGGATACGGCATGAACTGCACGCCATTGCTGAGCAAGGCGCCCAAGGGCTTCTTCGGTCCCAGGCTGCCCATCAGGCTCAATGCGCCCTGGCTCATGCCGTGGTAACCGCCCTGGAACGACAGCACGGTGCTGCGTCCGGTGGCGGTGCGCACCAGTTTGAGGGCAGCTTCCACCGCGTCGGTCCCGGTGGGGCCGCAGAATTGGATCTTCGCCTCGGCAGCCAGCGGCGCCGGCAACAGGCCGAACAGATCCTGGACGAACCGGTCCTTGACCGGCGTGGTCAGGTCCAGGGTGTGCAACGGCAACTCATCGGCCAACACCTGCTGGATCGCTTCGATCACCACCGGGTGGTTATGCCCCAGCGCCAGCGTGCCGGCCCCGGCCAGGCAATCGATGAAGGTGCGGCCTTCGACGTCCTCGACGTACAACCCCTTGGCGCGCTTGAGGGCCAGGGGAATCCGCCGTGGATAGCTGCGGGCATTGGACTCCTGCCGACGCTGGCGAGCCAGCAGTGGCGATTCATTGAACTGGTAGAGCGTCTCGGCCGGCACGGGGCTGACCCGCGCCGGCTGTGCTTCGATAAGGCTGTTGGCGACTGACATCTCTCGACCCCGCAATAGGTAGTGACCCAAACGGCACACCGGGCAGGTGCGCATCCGGTCGGGGCGCACATGCAGGTTTCCTGTTGTGGAAACGCATCAGCCACGGGGGGATTTACTCTCGGACAACACTTTCGCCGTCGGCGCGATCAGTGGCTTGTGCATCGCGATGGCCTTGACCCCGCCAAGGGCAAAGGCCTCGGCGCTTTGCTCGAAGCCCAGGTGTCGATAGAAGGCCTGGCTGGAACGGGTGCTATTGAGGCGCACCCGGGCCACCCCGCGCCCGCGCAGCCAGGTCTCGATGTCTCCCACCAGCGCCTGGCCGACACCCCGGCGGAAGGATTCTGGTTGCACGTAGCAGAAGGCGATCCGGCCACTGGCCGTGGCCATGGCGACACCCGCCGGGCGACCCTGCAAACGTGCCAGGGTCAGGCGCAACCGTGGGTCGATCAGCCAGGGGCGAATATGCGCGAGGGTGTTGTGGCGCACCCAGGCGGCCACGACAGTGGGATCGTTGCGGTGTTCGGCGGCACACCCGACCCGGATGGAGCGCTCGGCGATCCGGCTGATGATGCCGGCATCGCTGGGCGTGGCCGTGCAGATTTCAATGAAGGTGTCCATGGCGCGGTTTTCCTCAGTCCTTGAGTCGAGCTGAAAAAAACATAGACCTGGATAACGCCAGTGCGCCAATGCCAGGTCGTTACAGCAGATGTACAACAACCACGCCGAGGTATTCCCAATACGCTTGGGGCTCAGCCTGAAACACTGTGGCGAGGGAGCTTGCTCCCGCTGGGCTGCGCAGCAGCCCCAAAGTCAGAGAGTGCGGTGGGTCTGGCGGTCCGCGGCGGTGGATCCAGGCCCGCTTCGCGGTCCAGCGGGAGCAAGCTCCCTCGCCACGCAAATCACCTACTTAACAACGGTTGCCTGCACCGGCATCGTCAATTCGACCCGCAACCCATCCGGGCGGCTGTCGAAATGCAGGCCACAGCCGCAACGCTGGACGATGGCCTGGACGATCGCCAACCCCAATCCGCAGCCGGTGCTCTGGCCGTTGCGCCAGAAGCGCTGGGTCAAGTGCTGGATGTCGTCGGCGGCGATGCCGGGGCCATGGTCGCGGACTTGGAAGCGCACGCGCTGGCCGATCATTTCCAGGCTCAGTTCCACATCGGTATCGTCCGGGGTATGGCGCAGGGCGTTATCCAGCAGATTGCGCAGGGCGGCGATAGAGAGCACCGCCGGCATCTGCACGGGTGCGTCGGACAGCCCTGGGGCCAGGTGTAGCTTGATGCGCCGGGACTCACTGCCGGCAGAGTCCTGGATCGCCAACCGCGCGACCTGCTCGGCGTTGCAGTGCACGCCATCGTCGAATGACAGGCTGCCTTCGACCCGCGCCAGCAACAACAACTGTTCAAGGGTGCGGTGCAAGCGGTCGGCGCCCTCTTCGGCCCGGGCCAGGGACTGGTCGCGGGCAACCCCTTCGGTCATGCGCGCCACTTGCAGGTGCGTCTTGATGGCGGTCAATGGGCTGCGCAGTTCGTGAGCGGCGTCGCCGGTCAGTCGTCGCTCGCGCTCGATGGCCTTGCCGATGCGCTGGAACAATTGGTTCTGGGTTTCCAGCAACGGCTGCAACTCGCTGGGCAGCGGATGGATCTGCAAGGGCTCCAGGGAATCGGCATTGCGCCGCATCAGCGCATCGCGCATGCGATTGAGCGGTGCCAGGCCCTGGCCGATGCCCAGCCACAACAGGCACAGGCAACCGAGCAGCGCCACCCCCACCGGCACCGAGGCGGCCAGTAATACCGACATGTTCAGGGCTTCGCGTTCGATCTGGCGGTCGGCGGTGGTGATGCGCAAGTCGCCCTGGGCCAGGGTGAAGCTGCGCCACGGCGTACCATCGATCATCTGGTCGTGGAAGCCCATCTTCTCGGCTTCTAGGACCTGTTCCGGGGTGCCGTGGCTGCGGGCCAGGATCTCGCCGCGCAAGGAGCTGACCTGACAGGCCATGCCGCCGGGAATGCTCAGTTGCTCGGCGCTGATATGCGTGCCGTCACCCTTCGTCGGCAAGGGCGGCAGTTGCTCCAGCAACCCGGCCACCATCCGCGCCGAAGCCACCAGGCGCTGGTCGAGGGAAAACATCATCTGGTTGCGCAGGTCGCTGAGCATCCACGCCGCGGCCAGGGCCCAGATCAGGGCGAAGGCCGCGCCGAGGGTCAGGCTCAGGCGCAGTCGCAGGCTCATCACTTGGACGACTCTCCGCCTTCGGCCGGCCCCAGGCGATAACCCAGGCCGCGCACGGTCTCGACAATACCGTTACCCAATTTACGCCGCAGGTGATGGATATGGACGTTGAGGGCGTTGCTTTCCAGTTCGTCGTTGAACCCGTAGACGCTGTCCTTGAGTTGCTCGCTGGACAGCACCCGGCCACGACTGTGCAGCAGTGCCTGCAACAGCGACTGCTCGCGCCGGGACAGATCCACCGGCTGGCCGTCGAGGGTGGTTTCCCGACTGCTGGGGTCGTAGGTCAGGCGACCGTGCTCGATCAGGTTGACGCTGCGCCCCGCCACGCGCCGCAGCAACGTGTGCAGGCGCGCCGCAAGTTCGCGCAGGTCGAAGGGCTTGAGCAGATAGTCGGCGGCGCCGGCCTGCAAGCCGTCGACCCGGTCGGTCACCGAGTCGCGGGCGGTGAGGATCAGCACCGGCGTCTCCAGCCCCTGCTGGCGCAATTGCTTGAGCAGCTTGAGACCATCTTCATCGGGCAATCCCAGGTCAAGCACCATGACATCGAACTCCGCCACGCCGACCATCGCCCGCGCCGCCGATGCGGTGGCGACGTGCTCGACCGTCAGGCCCTGCGCCGTGAGGCCGGCAACGATCCCGCTGGCAATCAACTCATCGTCTTCGCACACCAGTACATGCATGGTAAGCCCCGTGGAAAAAGGTACATTAGGCCGCCGGCCGATTAAGCCGACATTATGCGACGAGTCCGGCCAACATGGGCGATCATTGCTGCCTGCCGGTCGCCGCCGGGTTAATCGACGGTTAATCGCCAGCCGCCATTGTCCTCGTCACTTGTTCCGTTCTAAGGCTTTTATCCATGCGTCGATTGTTTTTGTTGTGGCTGTTCCTGATCTCGGGCTTGGCCCAGGCCGCCAATCCCTTCGAAACCAAACCCGATTTCCTGCCGGTGGAAAAGGCGTTCGCGTTGACTTCCGAACGTCTGGACTCCGGTGAAACACAGCTGTTCTGGCAGATCGCCGACGGCTACTACCTGTATCAGCAGCGCCTCAAGTTCGATGGGCTCAGCGAGGCCCAGAAACCGAAACTGCCGGAGGGCGAGGCTCACAGCGACGAGTTTTTCGGCGACCAGCAAGTCTATCGCCAGGCGCTGGAACTGAAGATACCCGCCGGTGCCACGGGCAAGATCAAGGTCGGTTTCCAGGGCTGCGCCGACGCCGGCCTGTGCTATCCGCCCCAGACGCAACTGGTAGACCTGGGCGGCAGCCCGTCGCTGGCAAACACTGGCGAGGCGCAGGATCAGGCGCTGGCCAGCGGCTTGCAACAGCGCGCGTTGGGCTGGAGCCTGCTGGTGTTTTTTGGCCTTGGGCTGTTGTTGGCGTTTACGCCTTGCTCGCTGCCGATGCTGCCGATCCTGGCGGGATGGGTGGTGGGCAGCGGCGCCGGCCCTCGGCGCGGCCTGGCATTGGCCGGCAGCTACGTGCTCAGCATGGCGCTGGTGTACGCCGCCATGGGCGTGCTCGCCGCGCTGCTGGGGGCGAATCTGCAGGCCTTGCTGCAGCAGCCGTGGTTGCTGGGTACCTTCGCGGCAATCTTCGTTGTATTGGCCCTGCCGATGTTTGGCTTCTTCGAACTGCAACTCCCGGCCGCCCTGCGTGACCGCTTGGAAAACGCCGGCCGTCAGCGCCGCGGTGGCAGCCTGGTGGGCGCTGGCGTTCTCGGGGCGCTGTCCGGCCTGTTGGTGGGGCCTTGCATGACCGCGCCACTGGCCGGCGCGCTGTTGTATATCGCCCAGAGCGGCAATGCGCTGCACGGTGGCCTGATCCTGTTCACCATGGGCGTCGGCATGGGCCTGCCACTGCTGTTGCTGGTGACCGTCGGCAACCGTTTCCTGCCCAAGCCCGGTGCCTGGATGAACCTGCTCAAGGGCGTGTTCGGCTTCTTGTTCCTGGGTACCGCGTTGCTCATGATCCGTCCGGTCATCGATGGCTCACTGTGGATCGGACTCTGGGGCGCGCTGCTGGTGATAGCCGCCTATTGCGCCTGGCGCCAGACCCAAGGGTTCGGGCGCGCGCCCTATCTGTGGGGCAGCGTATCGCTGCTGTTCGGGTTGTGGGGCAGCCTGCTGGTGGTCGGGGCGGCGGGAGGCAGCGCCGACCTGGGCAAGCCGCTGGAGGTCTACAGCGGTGCCCGGGGCAATGCGACTGCCGACGCCCACGACGCCTTCATCACCGTCAGCGAGCCCGCCGCCCTGCAACGGGAACTGGACAGCGCCAAGGCCCAAGGCCAATGGGTACTGCTGGACTACTACGCCGATTGGTGCGTGTCGTGCAAAATCATCGAGAAACAGGTGTTTGGCCGCGCCGAAGTCATGACCGCGCTTAAAGACGTACGCCTGCTGCGCCTTGATGTCACTGCCGACAACGCCGCCAGCCGAGCGCTGCTCCAGCGCTATCAGGTGCCGGGCCCGCCAAGCCTGCTGTGGATCGGAGCCGACGGAGAGGAACGCCGCGGCCAGCGCATCACGGGCGAGATCGATGCCAAAGGTTTCCTGGAACGTTGGAACCTGACCCGGGACGCAGGCTGATGCTGACTTTTACCCTGGGCACCTTTGCCATCGCTATCCATCACCTCCTGTTGATCAGCGCGTTGGCATTGGCGACTTTCATCGGCTGGCGAGTGGCCAAGCGCGGTGGCGAGAACCCCGAATCGGTGCTATTCGCGCTGTTTCTCCTCGGGCTGCTCGCCGCGCGGACAGGTTTTGTCGTGGCCTACTGGAGCCACTATCGGGACGACCTGTGGCAAATCATCGATCTGCGCGATGGCGGTTTCCTTGCATGGCCGGGGATCCTGGTGCTGCTGGCCGCGGCGCTGCTTTGGGCGCGGCGCCGACCAGCCCTGCGTCGGCCATTGGGCTTTGGTGTCGGCAGCGGCCTGCTGTTCTGGCTGGTGGCGACGATGTCGTTGACCATCTATGACCAGGGCACGCGGCTGCCGGAGCTCGAGCTACGCAACGCCGACGGCCAGACGGTCAAACTCACCGACTATCAGGGTGGGCCTCTGGTGGTCAATCTCTGGGCCACCTGGTGCCCGCCCTGCCGGCGCGAGATGCCGGTGCTGGAAGCCGCCCAACAGGAACGCCCGGACCTGACATTCCTGTTCGTCAACCAGGCCGAAGGCATGCACAGCGTCAGTACCTACCTCGCCACCCAGGGCCTGAGCCTGCACAATGTGCTGTTCGATGGCAGTGGCCGTCTCGCCCAGGCTGTCGGGTCAATGGCCTTGCCGACGACGCTGTTCTACGGCGCCGACGGCCGCCTGCTCGGCAGTCACTTGGGTGAACTGTCGGAAGCGAGCCTGGCCCGCGCCCTGGAAAACTTCGAAACGCCGGATCCGACCTCGGCGAACCCACTCCCTACAAGGAAACTGCCATGCCCCGCCTCCGCCACCTGCTGACCCTGGCTTTCGCCGGCGCGTTGCTGCAGGCACCGCTGCTTCACGCCGAAGACTTGCCAGCGGCCATCAAGAAGATCGAAGCCAAGGGCGCGAAGATCGTCGGCACCTTCGAAGCACCGGACGGCCTGCGCGGCTACGCGGCGCAATACCAGAACCGCGGGATGGCGCTGTACCTGACGCCGGACGGCAAACACGTTCTGCTGGGCAACCTGTACGACGCCGACGGCAAGGACTTGAGCGCCGAACCGCTGCAAAAACTGGTCTACGCCCCGATGGCCAAGGAAATCTGGGCAAAAATGGAAGCCAGCAACTGGATCGCCGACGGCAACAAGGACGCACCGCGCACGGTGTATCTGTTCAGCGATCCGAACTGCCCGTACTGCAACATGTTCTGGGAACAGGCCCGGCCTTGGGTCAAGGCTGGCAAGGTGCAGTTGCGCCACATCATGGTGGGCATCATTCGCGAAGCCAGCCCGGGTAAATCCGCTGCCTTGCTGGCCGCCAAGGACCCGGAAAAACCCCTGGCCGAGCATGAAAAGGCCGGCAAGGGCAGTCCGCTCAAACCGCTCAAGGACATCCCAGCCGCCATCCAGGCCAAACTGGACGCCAACCAGCAGTTGATGGACGAACTGGAACTGTCTTCCACCCCGGCGATTTTCTACCTGGATGAAAAAGGCGACCTGCAACAGCAGCAAGGCGCGCCGTCGCCGGACAAGCTGGTGAAGATTCTCGGGCCGAAGTGACCGGCACTCAGCGCAGATCCTTGTGGGAGCGAGCCTGCTCGCGATGACGGCGGGTCAGCTACGCAAAAACTCCAGCAACGCCTCGCTCACGAATTCCGGATTCTCCAGGTTGGAAATATGTCCAGCCTCGGGAATCAGCACATGGGAACACCCGATCAGCTCGGCCATTTCCAACGCCTCGGACGGTGGACGCGGCTTGTCCTGGTCGCCGCACATCACCAGCGTGCGCTTGGCGTCCAGTTCATGCAGGCGCGGCAGGATGTCGTCCCGGCCAAAAATGATCCGCCCCAGCGGCACGATGCTGTCGCGCAGGCGCTCGGTCGGCAACGCGGCCAAGGTGGCGCGGAACCGCTGGTAGAGCGCTGACTGCGGATCGATACCCGGCCGGAAGAAGATCGGCACGCCGATGTCCAGCAACGGCTCGGGGATACTGCCGCTGGCTTCGATCTTGTCGAACAGCGAGAAGTAGTAAAGCCGGGTCGGCTCAGGCTCGACACCGACGTAGGTGTCCATCAATACCAGCGACTGCACGCGCCCGGGCGCCGCCAGTGCCAGCCGCGCGCCCCACATCCCGCCCACTGAAAGCCCGACCAGGTTGAAGCAGTCAATATTTAGGTTATCCATCAATGCCAGCGTCTGGCGGGCCAGGTCGTCCAGGGAAGACATGCCTTCTGGCAAGCGTCCGGACTGGCCGTGGCCCCACAAGTCCAATGCGATGACCCGGTAATGCCGGGACAACACCTCGATCTGCGGCGCCCACATGCTGTGATCCCACAGATAGCTGCTGCCCAGCAGCACCACCGGGCCTTGGCCCTGGTCCAGATAATGGAGCGGTTGTCCGTCGATCATTGCAAAGGGCATCGGTGACCTCCTTGTTTGAGTCTGGAAAAAAGCCCTGGGGAGACTGAGCCGCCAGGCGCGAGGCGTCAACCTTGGGTTTTTTGCTGTTTGTGCCACCGCCATCGCGAGCAAGCTCGCTCCCACAGGGTTTTGTGATCGACGCAAATCCCATGTGGGAGCGAGCTTGCTCGCGATGAGGACATCAAAGACAGCGCAAAACTACATGCCTTCCAACTCCGCCATCAGGTCATTCAACCGATCCACCTTCTCCTCGGTCATCTCACTGGCCGCCAGCCCGTCGATGTACTCGGCCAGTTCCTGCACCGTACTGCACTCGAACATCGCCCGCAGCGGCACGTTGCGTTGCAGGGCCTTTTGCACCCGTGAGGCGATTTGCGGCGCCAGCAAAGAATGTCCGCCCAGCTCGAAGAAGTTGTCCTTCACCCCTACCCGCTCGACTTTCAGCACCTGGGCCCAGATGTCGGCCAGGGTCTGTTCCAGCTCATTGCTGGGGGCCTGGTAGTCCTGGCTGTGCAACTGGCCGATCTCCAGGGCCGGCAGGGCCTTGCGGTCCAGTTTGCCGTTGGCGTTGAGGGGCAGGCGGTCGAGCCACAGCCAGTGCAGCGGCACCATGTATTCCGGCAGTTCGGTCCGCAGGCGCTGCTTGATACGCTCCAGGCGTTCGGCGGGTTTCAGCGCCGAGTCGGTGGCCACGAGGTAGCCCACCAGATGTTTGCCATTGGCCCCCTCCTGCACGCCCACCGCGCCATCGCGCACTTCCGGCTGTTCATGCAACCGAGCCTCGATTTCCCCCAGCTCGATGCGGTAGCCGCGGATCTTCACCTGATGGTCGATGCGCCCGACGTATTCCAAGACCCCGTCGCTGCGCCGCCGCGCCAAGTCGCCGGTGCGGTACAGCCGTTCCCCCGGCGACCCGAACGGGTTCGGCACGAACACCGGGGCAGTGCGCAACGGATCGCTGACATAACCACGCCCGACCCCGGTGCCCGCCACGCACAACTCGCCCACCGCGCCCAGCGGCACCAGGTCCAGCGCGCCGTCGAGCAAATACAAACGGTTGTTGTCGGTGGGCGTGCCAATCGGCAAGTAAGTGCCGCGGGTCGACGCCTGATCGACGCGGAAGAACGCTACGTCGTCGGAGCATTCCGCCGGGCCGTAGGCGTTGACAAGGCCGATGTCCGGGTAGCGCAACAACCACTGGTGAGCCAGTTCCGGCGGCATCGCTTCGCCGGTGGGCAGCATCCAGCGCAGGCCGTCCAGACTGATGCGTTCCTGGGCGAGCATGCCCTGGATCAGCGACGGCACGCTTTCCAGCACGGTAATGCCCTGCTGTTGCACATGCCCTAGCAGCCCTTGCGGATCGTGGGCGATGGCGTTGGGCACTACGTCGACCCGGGCGCCGAACAACGGCGCGGCAAGGAACTGCCAGACCGAAATATCGAAGCTCTGGGAAGCCGTCTGGGCGATCACATCCGCCTCGCTCAGCGCCAGGTACGGCACTTTGCTCAGTTGGTTGTTGAGCATGCCCCGTTGCTCCACCATCACGCCTTTGGGCAGGCCGGTGGAGCCGGAGGTGTAGATCACGTAGGCGAGGTTGTCCGGCCCGCTGTAGACGCCAGGGTTTTGCGGGGAAAAGTCGCCGGCCTGGACGCTTTCCCACACCAGCAGCTTCGGCCGCCCGGAGCAGGCGAACTCATCCAACAAGGCCTGTGCCTGGGCCTGGCAGGCCTGGGTGCAGACCAGCAACGGCGTGCGGCTCAATTCGATGATGCGGCTCAGGCGCTGGCTTGGCAGGCCGGGATCCAGCGGCAGGTAACCGGCACCGGCCTTGAAGCTGCCGATGATCATGCCCAGCAACTCGGCATCTCGTTCGGCCAGCAGCGCCACCGGTTGATCCAGGCCGACACCGGCCGCAATCAGGGCGTGACCGAGGCGGTTGCTGCGGGCATTCAACTCGGCGTAGCTGTAGGTCGCGTCCGGGCAACTGACCGCCGGGCGTTGCGGATGGGCCGCGACCCGCGCCTCGAACATCTCGACGTAGCTCTGCTCCAGCGGATAAGCATGCTCGCTCTGGTTGCAGCCTTCGATCAGGAAAGCCTGTTCTTCGGCACCGATCAGCGGCAGCTCGCTCATATCGCCGTGCAAGCCCTCCATCAGCGCCAGCAGCAGCCGCTTGAACTCGCCCAGCAGGCCTTGGACGGTGCTTTCATCGAAGTAGCGCTGGTCGTACGAAAGGTGCAGCCCCAGGTCGTCTCCCGGGTAGCAGACCGCCGTCAGCGGGTAGTTGGTGTGCGTACGCCCCGAGGCTGAAGTGGCGTTGAGGCTTTGGGCGCGGTCCAGCACCGAAACCTCCACCGGCGCGTTCTCGAACACGAACAAGCTGTCGAACAATGGCTGGCCCTTGGGCAGTTCGCTGACTTCCTGGATGCTCACCAACGGCAAGTATTCGTACTCGCGCAGTTGCATGTTGCGGTCCAGCAGATCGCTGAGCCACTGGCGCACGCTGCTGCGCTGATGAACCTCGGGCATCTGCACGCGCAAGGCGATGCTGTTGATGAACAGTCCCACGGTGCGTTGCATCTGCGGCAGCTCCACCGGGCGCCCGGCCACGGTGACCCCGAACAACACGTCGCGGTCGCCGCTGACCCGGCGCAGTACCAGGGCCCATGCCGCCTGGGCGAAGGTGTTGACCGTCAGTTGATGGGCCTGGGCCAGCTCCCGCAGCCGCGCACCGTCCCGAACGTCGAGGCGGGTGTAGCAGTCGCCGACGATCATGCCGCCACTGTCACCGGCGTGCTCGCGCAGGAACGGCCGGTCGCCAGGGATCGGCGTGGTCCGCTCGAAACCTTGCAGGTTGTCCTTCCACCACTGCCGGGCTTCGTCCAGGCTCTGGTGCTGCAGCCAGCCGATGTAGTCGCGATAGCGCGGCGGCACGGCCAACTGCGGTTCGCGTTGTTCACCCAGGGCGGTGTAGACCTCGAAGAAGTCGTCCATTAGCAGCGAACGGCACCAGGCATCGATGAGGATGTGGTGATTGCTCATCATGAACCAGTAGCGTGCCGCGCCGACCCGGATCAGCCGCAAGTGGAACGGGGCCTGGTTCAACAGATCGAAACCGGCCTCGCGCTCATCCTTGAGCAGGGCCTGGAGCTTGGCTTCCTGGGCGTCTTCGGCCACCTCGGTCCAGTCGAGATAGTCCACTGGCGTGCGGCCGGGCTTGTGGATGATTTGCAGCATGTCTTCGCCAACGTTCCAGCAGAACGAGGCGCGCAAGGCTTCGTGGCGAGCGATGACCGCCTGCCAGGCCTGGGCGAAACGCTGCGGGTCCAGTTCGCTGTTGATGCGGTAGCGATCCTGCATGTAGTACAGGCCAGTGCCCGGCTCCAGCAGGGTATGCAGCAGCATGCCTTCCTGCATCGGCGTCAACGGGTAGACGTCTTCGATCTGCGCGGCCGGCACAGGCAGGCTGTCGAGCTGGCCCTGGGTCAGCTTCGCCAGGGGGAAGTCCGAAGGCGTCAGGCCGCCCGCCTCGTCCGTCAGGCAGTGTTCGATCAGGCGTTGCAACTCATCGAGGTAGGCCTCGGCCAGCGTGGCAATGGTCTCGGGCTCATGACGTTCGGCACTGAAGGTCCAACGCAACACCAGCTCGCCGCCGCTGACCTGGCTGTCGACGCTCAGCTCATTGGGCAGCGGCGCGGCGGGATCATGGATCGCTCCCAGCGGCGCATCCAGCGGCTGGAACAGCGCCTCCTGGCCCAAGGTCTGGTCGAGCTGGCCCAGGTAGTTGAAGGTGATCGCCGCGTGCGACAGGCCGGCCATCGCCTCGCGAGTCGCCGCGTCCGCCAGGTAGCGCAGCACACCATAACCGAGGCCCTTGTGGGGCACCGCGCGCAGCTGCTCCTTGATAGCCTTGATCGAGCCGCTGACGCTTTCGCTCGCGGGAGTCAGGCGCACGGGGTAGACGCTGGTGAGCCAACCCACGGTGCGGGTCAGGTCGAGGTCGTCGAACAGCGCTTCGCGGCCGTGGCCTTCGAGCTGGACCAGGGCCGAATCATGGCCGCTCCATCGGCACAACACTCGAGCCAGCGCCGTGAGCAGCAGGTCATTGACCTGGGTGCGGTAGGCGCTCGGCGCCTGTTGCAGCAGCTGCCGGGTGCGCTCGGCGTCCAGGCGCACGCTGACGGTTTGCCCGTGACGCTCCTGGCCTCCCCCCTCGGGGTTCGTGCACGGCAGCGCGACGTGCGCACCGCTCAACTGCGCTTGCCACCAACCGAGTTCTTCGCGCAGGGATTCGCTACCGGCGTAAGCCTGCAAACGCGCAGTCCAGTCACGCAACGGGCTGGTCTTGGCCGGCAGTTGCGCCTCTTGCCCGGCGACGAGCTGGCGGTAGACGGTTTGCAGGTCGTCCATCAGCACCCGCCACGACACACCGTCCACCACCAGGTGATGGATGACGATCAGCAACCGTTGCCGGCCATCCGGCGTTTGCGCCAACACGGCATGCAGCAACGGCCCGGTGGCTAGATTGAAACGGCTCTGCGCCTGGGCAAACAACGCTTCGCACGCTTGCGCGGTGTCCACGGATACCTGCTGCAACAGCACGGCGTCAGACAGCGGCTGGTGCTCGGCGCGCCAGTGCCCGGCGGTTTCGCCGAAGACCAGGCGCAAGGCATCGTGGTGCTGGAAGATCGCGTGCAGGGCCTGTTCCAGCGGTTGCGGGTCCAGGGCCGTGGTCGGTTCCAGCAGCAACGCCTGGTTCCAGTGATGCCGGTTGGGCATCGGGCGGTCGAAGAACCAATGCTGGATCGGCGTCAACCCGGACTCACCCTGCACCAGGCCCTGTTCGGCGTGCACCTGCTGGCTGCGTGTGGCAACGGCGGCCAGGGTCTGTACGGTCTGGTGCTGGAACAAGTCCCGGGGCGTGAAATGAATGCCCTGCTGCCGGGCGCGGCTGACCACCTGGATCGACAGGATCGAATCGCCGCCCAGTTCGAAGAAGTTATCGTTGAGGCCCACCTGCGTCACGTTCAGCACGTCGCACCAGATCGCCGCCAGGGTCTGCTCCAGGGCATTGCTCGGCGCCACGTAGTGTTGGCGATTGAGCTCAGGATCGGGCAGCGGCAAGGCGCGGCGGTCGAGCTTGCCGTTGGCGGTCAGCGGCATGCTCGCCAGCAGGATCAGGTGCGTGGGCACCATGTAGTCCGGCAGTTGGGCCTTGAGATGGTTCTTCAAGGCGTCGCGCAGGGTCGCTTGTTGCTCGCCGTCCTGGCTGGCGATGTCGCTCACCAGGTAGCCGGCCAGTTGCTTGCCGCCCGGCAGGTCGAGAGCCAGGACCACGGCCTCGCGCACCGTCTCATGTTCCAGCAGGCGGGTTTCGATTTCCCCCAGCTCGATGCGGAAACCACGGATTTTCACCTGATGGTCGATCCGTCCCAAATACTCCACCAGACCGTCGGCACGCTGGCGCACCAGGTCGCCGGTGCGATACAAGCGGCCGCCTTCGGAGGCGAACGGGGCGGCGACGAAACGCTCGGCGGTCATGCCCGGACGCTGGTGATAACCCTGGGCCAGGCCAGCACCGCCGACGTACAACTCACCCGTGGCACCTGGCGGCACCAACGCCAGGTCAGCGTCGAGGATGTAGGCCACCCGGGCACCGATCACGCTGCCAATCGGCACACTGGCCGCGCCCTCCTCCAATTGCTCGGGGGCCAGGCTCGCCAGCGGCATGACCACGGTTTCGGTCGGACCGTAGGCGTTGAAGAACAGGCTCGGGCTGAACGCTGCGCGAATGCGCTGCAAATGCTCGCCGGTCAGGGCTTCGCCGCCGGTGATGCACATGCGCACCGGCAAGGTCTGCCCTTGGGTCGCCAACCACTGCGCCAACTGACTGCCATAGCTGGGGGTGAAGCCGAGAATGTTGATGCGATGCTGGCGAATCAGCTCGCAGATCTCCTCGGCGTCCCACTGGCCTTGGGCACGCAGCACTACTTGGGCACCACTGAGCAACGGCACCAACAGGCGTTCGGTGGCGGCGTCGAAGTTGATGGAATAGAAATGCAGCTCGCAATCGTCCGGGCGCATGCCAAAGCGCTGGATCACCGCCTGGCAATGCATGGCGATTTCACCGTGGGACACCACCACGCCCTTGGGCTTGCCGGTGGAGCCGGAGGTGTAGATCAGGTACGCCTGGTGTTGCGGCAGGTTGATCAACGGCAGCGGGTGGTCCGGGTAGTGGGCCAAGGCCGCCGAGTCGTCTTCCAGGCACCAGCAGCCCACGCCCTCGGGCAAAGCACCCAGGGCCTGGAGCATAGCCCGATCGCTGAGCAACAGGCTGATGCCGCTGTCTTCGACCATGTAGTGCAGGCGATCCAGCGGGTATTCCGGATCCAGCGGCACGTAGGCACCGCCGGCCTTGAGGATCGCCAGCAGGCCGACGACCATTTCCAGCGAACGCTCCAGGGCCAGGCCGACCCGCACCTGTGGTCCGACGCCTCGCTCGCGCAAGTGCCAGGCCAGGCGATTGGCGCGGCTGTCCAGTTGCGCATACGTCAGGGTCTGCCCGGCGAAGGTCAGGGCCGGCGCATCGGGACGCGCCCGGGCCTGTTCGTCGAACAGTCCGTGGATGCATTGGTCGAGGCGATGCTCACCGGGCTCGACGCCCAGGCTGTCGAGCAATTGTTGCTGCTCGCCAGCCTCCAGCAACGGCAGCTCGCTCAACCGGCGGGCCGGATCGACCAGCAACGCTTCCAGCAGGTTACGCCAGTGCCCGGCCATGCGCGCGATGCGCGGCTCGTCGAACAGGTCGGTGCTGTAGGTCAGGCAGCAACCCAGGCGCTGGTCCAGCTCCGTGACTTCCAGGTTGAGGTCGAACTTGGTGGCCCGGGCGGCGTTGACCAGGTATTCGACGCTCATGCCGGCCAGCGTGCGGCTCTGTTGGAACTCCCAGCGCTGCACGTTGCACATCACTTGGAACAGCGGGTTGTAGGCCGCACTGCGCGGTGGTTGCAGGGCTTCCACCAGATGATCGAACGGCAAGTCCTGATGGGACTGGCCTTCGATGACGGTATGGCGGACCTGTTCGAACAACTCGCCCACCGACATTTGCCCGTCGAGTTGGCAACGCAGCACTTGGGTATTGAGGAACGCACCGATCAGCCCTTCGCTTTCCGGACGGATACGGTTGGCCACCGGCGCGCCGATGCGCAGGTCGGTCTGCCCGCTGTAGCGGTAAAGCAGCACCGCCAGGGCGGCGGTCATGGTCATGAACAGGGTCAGGCCCTGTTGCGCATTGAAGGCGCGGACCCGCGCCGCCAGTTCATCGCTCAGATCGAAACGGAACAATTCGCCGCGATGACTCTGCACGGACGGACGCGGGCGGTCGCCGGGCAGTTCCAGCAGCGGGTGTTCGCGGCCCAGTTGCGCGGTCCAGTAATCCAGCTGCCGCTGACGCTCGCCGGACTCCAGCCACTGGCGCTGCCAGACGCTGTAGTCCAGGTATTGCACCGGCAAGGGCTCGAGCGGCGACTCGCGGTCGTCGACAAAGGCTTCGTACAACGCGCTCAGTTCCCGGGCGAAAATGTCCATCGCCCAGCCTTCGGTGACGATGTGGTGCAGCGTCAGGACAAAGTAATGTTCATGCTCGGCGGTCTTGACCAGGCAGGCCCGTAGCAGCGGCCCGGTTTCCAGGTCGAATGGCTGGTGGGCCTCGCTGTCCGCCAGTTGCTGCACCCGCTGCTGGCGCGTGTCGGCGGCCAGTGTCGAGAAGTCCTTCCAGTCCATGCGCAGGCCCGTCTCGTTGTGCACCTGTTGGCGGGCCACGCCGTCGACGCTCGGGAACGTGGTGCGCAGGGTTTCGTGACGCAGGATCAATGCCTGCAAGGCCGCCTCGAAGCGCCCGACATCCAGTACCCCGCGCACGCGCGCCATGCCGCCGACGTTGTAGGCCGGGCTGTCCGGCTCCATTTGCCAGAGGAACCACATGCGCTGCTGGGAATACGACAGCGGCACCGGTTGACTGCGGTCGACCTGCTCGATGGCTGGCTGGCGGTTGGTCTGGCCGCTGGCCTGGATCAAGCGCACCTGTTCGGCGAAGGCTCCCAATTCACTGGCCTCGAACAGCGCCCGCAACGGCAGTTCCACGTCACAGGCCTGGCGAGTGCGGGAAATGATCTGGGTCGCCAGCAGCGAATGGCCGCCGAGGGCAAAGAAATCGTCCCGCAGGCCGATACGCGCCAGTCCCAGCACATCGCGCCAGATGCCGGCGATTTGCTGTTCGAGGGCGCTGACCGGCTCGACGTGCTCGCGCACCTGCCAGTGCGGTTCGGGCAAGGCGCGACGGTCGAGCTTGCCGCTCGGGCTCAAGGGCATGGTGTCCAGGCGCAGCAGTTGGGCCGGCACCATGTAGTCCGGCAGCTCGGCGGCCAGGGCGGCCTTGAGTCGACTATTCAACTCGTCCTGACCTTGAGCGACATCCGGCGCGGTGTAATAGCCGATCAGTTGCGGGCCGGCCGAGGTGTCGCGCACCAGCACCGCCACTTGGGCGACGCCGTCCTGGGCCAGCAGGCACGCTTCGATTTCCTGCGGCTCGACCCGGAAGCCGCGCAGCTTGACCTGCTGGTCGAGGCGGCCGAGGTATTCGATCACACCGTCGGCGCTCCAACGGGCGCGGTCGCCAGTCCGGTACAACCGCGCCCCGGCCGGGCCCAAGGGGTCGGCGACGAAACGCTCGGCGCTCAGGCCCGGACGTCCGAGGTAACCCCGGGCCAGGCCCAGGCCGCCGATGCACAGCTCGCCCGGGACACCGGCCGGCACCGGATTGAGGTTGCTGTCGAGCACCCGGCACAGGACGTTGCCCAAGGGACGGCCGATGGGCGAGCGCTCGCCATCGGCTTCGGTGCACTGCCAATGGGTGACGTTGATCGCGGTTTCGGTCGGGCCGTAGCGGTTGTGCAACTGCACCGACGGCAGTTGCGCCAACACCCGGTTGCGCAACTCGGCCGACAAGGCTTCGCCACCGGAAAACAGCCGGCGCAGGCTAGCGCATTGGCCACTCAGGGGTTCATCGATGAACAGGCTGAGCAACGGCGGCACGAAGTGCAGCGTGGTGACGCCAAACTGCTGCACCAACTGGGCGATGCGGTGCGGGTCACGGTGTTCGCCGGGGCCGGCCAGCACCAGTTGGCTGCCAGTGATCAGCGGCCAGAAGCATTCCCAGACCGACACGTCGAAACTGATGGGGGCCTTTTGCATCAGCACATCGCTGGCGTCCAGCCCGTAGTTCGCTTGCATCCATTGCAGGCGCTCGGCCAGGGCCGCGTGGGTGTTGCCGACGCCTTTGGGCTGGCCGGTGGAACCGGAGGTGTAGATCACGTAGGCCAGGTGATCGCCGTGCAGGTGCAGGCCCGGCGGATTGCTTGGCCATTGCTCCAAGTGCAGGGCGTCCATGGCGATGACACTGACGCCGTCGCACGCCGGCAAACGTTCGAGCAGCGCGGTTTGAGTCAGCAGCAGATCGACGCCACTGTCGTGGAGCATGTAGGCCAGGCGGTCGGCCGGGTAGTCCGCATCCAGCGGCACATAGGCGCCGCCGGCCTTGATGATGGCCAACACACCGATGAGCAACTGCGGCGAACGCTCGGCGGCAATCGCCACGCAGACATCCGGGCCAACGCCCTTGTCCCGCAGGTAATGGGCCAAGCGATTGGCCTGGGCGTGCAGCTCGGCATAATCGAGTTGACCGCCGTCCCAGCGCAACGCGATCCGTTGCGGCGTGCAGCGGGCCTGCTCGTTCAGCAGCTCCGGCAGCCATTGACTGGCCGGCGCGCACGGGGCCGCGCTCCATTGCTGCTGTTGGCGGTGCTCATCGGCGGTCAACAGCGGCACGTCGCCAATGGCTTGCTGCGGATCGGCACAGACCGCCCGCAACAGGTTGCAGTAGTGCTCCGCCAGGCGGGCGATGGTCGTCGCCTCGAACAATTCGTCGGCGTAGTCGAACGACAGGGTCAAGCGACCGTTGCGATCTTCTTCGCTGTGCAGTTGCAGATCGAACTTGGCTTCGCGGCTGTGCCACGGCAACTCTTCGGCGAGCAGCCCCGGCAGGCGTCGCAAGGCGCTCAGGTCACGTTGCTGGTGGTTGAACATCACTTGGAACAAGCCGTGCTCGCGCGCCTCGGGAAACGCTTCGAGCAGTTGTTCGAACGGCAGGTCCTGGTGAGCCTGGGCACCCAGCGTGGCTTCCCGGGCCTGGGCCAGCAGCGCGGCGAACGATTGCCGGGAATCGACCTGCCCACGCAGGACCTGGGTGTTGATGAAGAAGCCGATCAGCCCCTGGGTTTCCAGGCGCGGACGGTTGGCGTTGGGCACACCGATGCGCAAGTCGGATTGCTCGGTGTAACGCTGCAACAGCGCCTGGAAGGCGGCCAGCAACAGCATGAACGGCGTCGCGTCATGGGCCTGGGCCACTTGGCGCAGGGCCTCGCCGAGGTCCTTGTCCAGGCGCAAACTGTGCCGCGCGGCGCTGCGTTGGCGTTGAGCGCTGCGTGGATGATCGGTGCCCAACATCAGGGCCGAATGTTCAGCGCCCAGTTGCTGCTTCCAATAGCTCAGTTGACGCTCGGCCTCGCCCTCGGCCAGCCACTGGCGTTGCCAACTGCCGGAGTCGGCGTACTGCAAGGGCAATGGCGCCAGCTCGGCGACCTGCCCTTGGGAAGCGGCGGCGTACAAGCGGGAGAACTCTTCGATCAACACATTCATCGACCAGCCATCGGCGATGATGTGATGCAGCGTCACCAGCAGTTGATGGTCATCCTCGTCGAGGCGCAGCAGGGTGACCCGCAGCAGCGGTCCCTTCTCCAGATCGAACCGCGTGGCCGCCTCGTCTTCTCGAACCTGTCGCGCCCGGGCTGCGCGCGAGTCGGCAGGCAGGTCGCCAAGGTCGATGACATGCAGCTCGAACTCGCCGGCCGGATCGACTTGTTGCAGGGCCACGCCATCGCGCTCCAGGAACCGTGTGCGCAGGGATTCATGACGCTCGATCAGTCGCTGGAAGCTGGCGCGCAAGGCGTCTTCGTCCAACTCGCCGCGCAGGTGCAAGCCACCGGGAATGTTGTAGGCGCGGCTCGTCGGGTCGAGCTGCCAGGTGATCCATAAACGGTTCTGCGCCAGGGATTGCGGCAGTGGCGCGTGGCGCGGCAACGCGCTGATGGCGCCCCGGGCCTGGCCGCCGCCCTGCTGCTGGTTCGCCACCGCTGCCGCGAACGCGGCCAGGGTCGGGGCTTCGAACAGCAGGCGCAGGTAGAGCGCCAGTCCGAGGGGTTCACTCAATCGCGCAATCACCTGGGTGGCAGCGATGGAGTTGCCACCCAGCAGGAAAAAATGATCATCAGCCTGGACTTGCTCGACCTGTAGCTGCTCTCGCCAGACCTGGCCGATGAGGGTGTGCAATTCGCAGGACTGCGCGGACTCATCCGCCACGGTGACTTCGGTTGACGGGGTTACTTCGGCTGAGGGGAACTGGGCATAACTGTCCAAGCTGCCGTCGGCCAATCGGGTGCGGCAGGCCGAGCGCTGCAACTTGCCGCTGGAGGTCTTGGGCAACGCGCCGGGATTGAGCAGCACAACCACGCTTGGGGCTTGCTGGCAGGCCTCGGCCACCGCCTGGCGAATGAGCTTGATCAGGGCTTCCGGCGGCAGGATTTTCTGCACGCTGCGGCTGATTTCCGCGGCGATGCCGATGCCTTCCTCCCCCCCGTCGTTGACCGAGAACGCCGCCACCCGGCCCTTGCGCACCACCTCCACTTCACGCTCGATGGTTTGCTCGATGTCCTGGGGATAAAGGTTGTGCCCGCGCACGATCAGCAAGTCTTTCAGGCGCCCGGTGATGAACAGTTCACCGCCGCGCAGGAATCCCAGGTCACCGGTGCGCAGCCAGGTCCGGCCGTCGTGCTGGACAAAGGTCTTGGCGCTGGCTTCAGGGTTGCGCCAATAGCCCAGGGCGATGCTCGGCCCGGCGGCCCAGACTTCACCGACCTGATTGTCGGCCAATGGCTGCAACGTCGCCGGCTCGACGACCAGCACCGCGTGCCCGGGCTGACTGACACCACAACTCATCACCGCGCTGCCCTGCCCCGGCTCGACCCGGTTTTGCGCCAGTGCCGCCTCAACCACCCGCAGCGAAGGAATGCCATGGTGGCGTGGCGTGCCGGCGACGAACAAGGTCGCTTCGGCCAGGCCGTAGGAGGCCATGAAATTATCTGGCGTGAAGCCGCACGGGGCGAACTTCTCGGCAAATCGTTCCAGGGTGTCGAGGCGAATCGGCTCGGAGCCGGAATAGGCCACGCGCCAGCCGCTCAGGTCGAGACGCTGCAGGGCTGAATCACTGACCCGCTCGCTGCATAACCGGTAGGCGAAATCCGGACCACCGCTGATGGTGCCGCCGTATTCGCTGATCGCTTCGAGCCAACGCAGGTGGCGGGCCAGGAAATAAGCCGGGGACATCAATACACAGGGAACGCCACTGAACACTGGCTGCAACAGGCCGCCAATCAGGCCCATGTCGTGGTACAGCGGCAGCCAACTGACGATCACATCGTCGGGGTTCAGGTCGATGCCGAAGCCATGGCGGATCAGCAATTCGTTGGCCACCAGGTTGCCGTGGCTGACCTGCACGCCCTTGGGCAATGCAGTGGAACCGGAGGTGTATTGCAGGAAGGCAATGTCATCGTCCTGCAGCATCGGCATCCGCCATTGTCCGGCGCGGGCCGGGTCGAGGGTATCGACGCACACTACCGGTGGCGCCGATTCGATGGCTTGCAGCGGTTCGCGCAGGTCGCTGCTGGTGAGCAGCAGGCGCGGTTCGGCGTCCTTGAGGATCGACAACAGTCGCTCTTGATGGTGGCGACGAGTGGATTCCGGCGGATAGGCCGGCACGGCAATCACCCCGGCGTAGAGACAGCCAAAGAACGCTGCGACGTAATCCGGGCCACTGGGGAACAGCAGCACCACGCGATCGCCCAGCGCCGCGTCGGCCTGCAAGGCGCTGGCGATGGTCCGGGCGCGCAGGTCCAGGTCGCGATAACTCACCACCAAACCCTGCCCAGGGGTGTCGGCAAGGAAGCGCAGGGCCACCCGGTCCGGCGTCAGCGCGGCACGGCGCTGGAGGGCATGAGCCAGGGTGCTGGGGAGTTCGAACGCGTCGGTCATGGGGGTTTCCTGCCTGAATTCGGCTTGCAAGTTGTCCCCCATGGAACGGATAGCGGCGGCAAATAATTAGTCGGGCAGCTGACTCACCAAGGCCTGCCGCGAAGCATCCGACAGCCAGGCGCCGCGGCAATGGGTCGCGGCGCCGAGACTGGACTTTATCGCATCAATAATTCTTCTTCTCAATTGACAATCATTATCATTAAGCCTAATTTGGCGCTCGATGTGTAGGACGGGTCCGGCATCCGGACGTCCCGCTAACTTTTTGCAGCAAGGTGAATTCCATGACGGAACAAGTATCCACAAGCAGGTGCGACTCACCGTTACTCCAGGCGTTCGTCGATAACCGACTGATCCTGGTCAAGATCGCGGCGCGCATTACCGGCTGCCGGTCCCGCGCGGAAGATGTGGTGCAGGACGCTTTTTTCCGGCTGCAATCGGCGCCACAAATCACCTCCTCGTTCAAGGCGCAGCTCAGTTACCTGTTTCAGATCGTGCGCAACCTGGCGATCGACCACTACCGCAAGCAGGCGCTGGAACAGCGATACTCGGGGCCGGAAGAGGAAGGGTTGAACGTGGTGATCCAGGGTGCTTCGCCAGAAACCTCCCATATCAACTTCTCCACGCTGGAGCACATCGCCGACGCGCTGACCGAACTGCCCAGCCGCACCCGCTATGCCTTCGAGATGTACCGCCTGCACGGCGTGCCGCAGAAGGACATCGCCAAGGAACTGGGCGTCTCGCCGACCCTGGTGAACTTCATGATCCGCGACGCGCTGGTGCATTGCCGCAAGGTGTCGGGGGTTCGCGGGGATACGTTCGCCCGGCGGTAACTTGCGGTGGTTTTGCCGGCCTCATCGCGAGCAAGCTCGCTCCCACAATTCTGGCAATCACTGAAGATCCACTGTGGGAGCGAGCTTGCTCGCGATGAGGCCATAAGGTTTCACATCAACCCACACCGATCAAAGAACCGCTCACGCCCCAGGATCATCAGCGCCGCGCGCTTGTGGGGAAAATCGAATTCCTTCTCGCAATGAAAGCACTGGTCATGCAAGTGCCCGATCATCCGCGCATTGTCGGCCCGGGGCTCGGCGACCACGCGCTGGGTGCGCGGGTCGTCCAGGAACAGGTAGTGCACCAGCGCCGACAGCCAGCTCGCCACCTTGTGCGGCCCGCGGTGCTGCTCTTCGCCCACCAGCATATGGATGCCGCGGTCGTAGTGGTCGGCCTCATAGAACGGCGCGATCCGATCTTCCTTGGCCCAATAGGCTTCGAAGTAAGCGAACGGCTGGTCATCGAAGCAACCGATCAGGGTCAAGACCCGCGGATCGGCCTGCAGCTTGCCCAGGTACTCGCGATGCTGTTCCAGGCTGCCCTCCTCCTGCCAGAAACTCGCCACCCGCGGGCTGTTCTGCCAGCGGTTGAAACGTTCCAGGTCCTGCTCGATTTCCAGGGTGCGCAAGGACACCCAGGCCCCCAGCCGCGCATCGAAACGTCGGTACACCTCACCGCGCGGCTTGATCGGCCGGCGTGGATGGCGACGACCATCGGTGATGACCATCTGTTGCGGGTAACTGCCGCTGAACGACTCCCCCAGCCAAGGCTGCGGCAATTGCCAGAACAGCGTGCGCTCGCAACGGTATTCACCGGCACGTTCGGTGCCCGTCAGTAAACCGCTGAGCAAGGCTTCGCCAGGGCGCTCGTCGAGGTGCCAGGTCAGGCGCTGGCACTCGGGATCGCGGGCAAACAGCCAATAGCAGGCTGCCCACAACGCCGGGCCCATCGGACGGTCGTTGATTTCCTGTAAATGCACATGCAACTCGGGACCGCGCACCAGGCGCAGCCGGATCAGCGGCGCGCCTTCGAGCATCAGGCTCAGGTGGCGTTCGGTTTCATCGGCGCCGAGGCGACGACCGCCGGGCAAGGGCAGCGTCGTCGGGTGGTTGAGGTTGGACATGGGAGCGGCTCGCGTATTCGTCGGTAGTCAACGTGGGACGTGAGCCGGGAAGGGAAATTTAGTGTCATCGTCAATGGGAATGCGTGGGCACCAGCTGGATCTGGTAGGGCTGGAAAATCTTCAGCAGTTGACCGTTGTCCCGCAGCTTTTGCAGCAACTGTGCGAACGCTTCGCTGGAAATGGGCGCTTGCGGGCGGAGCAACGCGTAATGGTGGTAAACCTGATCGATGCGTTCGGACACCAGCAATTGCGGGCCGACTTCCGGATTGCGCAACACGTAATCGTTGAGGTACGAACGGGTCACCAGGGCGATATCCGCCCGCCCGCGCAACACCATCAGCAGGTTGCTGTCATGGGAATACGTCAGCGTGGCGTTGTATTGGCCGGCGAGGAACTTGGGGTCGGGGTTGAATTCGGCAAAGGCGTAGTGGTAACCGCTGAACAACGCCAGGCGCTTGCCCCTGAGGTCGGCGAAATAACTTTGCTGGCGATCCGGCTGGCGCTGGGCGACGAAGACCTCCGCATCTTCCAGGCCCATGTCCACGGCAGTGTGTGGCACATCCTGCCAACCCCATTCGGGGTTCTCGAAAATCGCCATGTCGACCCGGCCTTGCTTGAAATCATTGAAGCGGCGCGGGATCGACGTCGGCACCAGTACGAACTGATAGTCGCTTTGCGACTGGTTCAAGGCCTCCACCATCTGCGGCAGCAGGCCGGTGTCGGCGCCGTTCTCGGGACGAACGGTATAGGGCGGAAAATGCGCCGCGCCGATCCGCACCTGTTGCGCCGCCTCGATCGGCAACGCCAGGAAAGCGGCCAAAGCAGCCAGTAGCACACGCGAGGTCATCCCCATCGGCAAAAACGTCAAGATAACCCACTCCCCAAAAGTCCCGTCACTACAATCAAGCTAGGCGGTTTCAGCCGCTTAGCCAGCCACACGGCCCTTCAAAGCACCGTTCGATTATTGTTTTTCTTCAAGCACCAGGATCAGGGCCTGCTCGGCCAGTTCATCGAGACTCAAGTTGCCTTCGGCGCGAAACCAAGTGGTGGTCCAGGACAACGCCCCCGTGAGGAACCGTCGAGTAATGGACACGTCCCCGCGAATATACCCGTCCTCCTTGGCCTGGCCCAGAACCTCCAGCCACAAGTCTTCATAAATATCACGCAGGGCCAGTACCTGCTGCTGTCCGTCATCCGAAAGCGAACGCCATTCATAGACCAGCACCGCCATGGCCTCGCCCGTGCCGCCCATGATCGACTGCAATTCGCAGCGGATCAGCGCCAGCACCCGCCCGCGCACGCCGTCGGCCTCGGCCAGGGCGGCGCGCATCAGCGCAGTGTTGTAGCGGATGGTTTCTTCCATCACCGCCCGCAGGATTTCATCCTTGCTTTTGAAATGGTGAAAGATGCTGCCCGACTGGATGCCCACGGCACTGGCCAGGTCGCGCACCGTGGTGCGCTCGAAGCCCTTGTTGCGAAACAGGTGGGCGGCGGTCTGGAGCAGTTTGCCGCGAGCACTGTCAGGGTCGGTCAGTTGCCCGCTGTCCACCAGCTCACGCATCACGTCCAAGGCTTTTTGCTCGTCCACCCATTCTCTCCTACAGTCGATCAACCAACGCGCCGCCATTGCCCGTCGAACCATCGGTGGCGCGGGCAATTTAAGCCGAGCGAGGCAACCAAGCAAGCGCTCGGCCACAAGTACGGGACAGCGTTTACAAACCAAGCGCTTGCTTGGTAGTCTCGAACCACCTTTGCCGGAGGGAACGCCATGCCAAAAACGATCCGTATCGGTTGCGCCAGTGCCTTTTGGGGCGATACCTGCACCGCGGCGGCGCAACTGATCGAGGGCGGGAAGCGGGATTACCTGGTGTTCGACTATCTGGCCGAAGTGACGATGTCGGTCATGGCCGGGGCGCGCTTGAAGGACCCGTCGAGCGGCTATGCCACGGACTTCATCGAGGTCCTCACCCCGCTGCTCAAGCGATTGCATGACGACCGGATCCGCGTCATCAGCAACGCCGGCGGGGTCAATCCCCAGGCCTGTGCGAGGGCCTTGCAAGCCGCCTGTGATCAGGCCGGCGTAGCGCTGAAAATCGCCGTGCTGCTGGGCGATGACCTGCAACCGCAAGGCGAATGGCTCGCCGCCCAAGGCATCCGCGAGATGTCCAGCGGCGAGCCCCTGCCGCCCGCGTGCGTGTCCATCAATGCCTACCTCGGCGCGCCCGGTATCGTCGAAGCGTTGCGCCTGGGCGCCGATGTGGTGATCACCGGGCGAGTGGTGGACAGCGCCGTGGTCAGCGCCGCCCTGGTGCATGAGTTCGGCTGGGCTTGGGACGATTACGACCGATTGGCCCAGGCCGCGCTGGCGGGGCATCTCATCGAGTGCGGCGCCCAGTGCACCGGCGGAAAATTCACCGACTGGCAGCAAGTGCCGGATTTCGAGCACATTGGCTTCCCCATCGTCGAAGCCAGCGCCGACGGCCAATTTATCGTCACCAAGCCTGAAGGCAGCGGTGGACTGGTCACGCCGCTGACCGTCGGCGAGCAGTTGCTCTACGAAATCGGCGACCCGCAAGGTTACCTGCTGCCGGACGTGATCTGTGATTTCAGCCAGGTCAGGTTGACCCAGCAGGGCAAGCACGCCGTGCGCGTCCACGGGGCCAAGGGGCTGCCGCCCAGCGACCGGTACAAGGTCTGCACCACCTGGTTGGACGGCTGGCGCTGCACCGCCACGTGCCTGATCGCCGGCATCGATGCCGTGGCCAAGGCTGAACGGGTCAGCCAGGCGATCATCGCCAAGACCTCGCAGCTATTGCGCCAGCGTGGCTGGGCGCCCTTCAGCGAAGTGAACATCGAACTGCTGGGCAGCGAAGCCACTTACGGCCCACATGGCCAGCGCCGGGACAGCCGTGAGGTGGTCATCAAACTGGCGGTGCGACACCCGGACAAACAACCGTTGGTGCTGTTTTCCAGGGAAATCGCCCAAGCCGCCCCCGGCATGGCGCCGGGACTGACCGGCCTGGTCGGTGGCCGGCCGACGGTGTCGCCGTTGATTCGCCTTTTCTCGTTCCTGATCGACAAAGCCACTTGCCGGCTCGACATCGAGTTCGACGGCCAGCGCCACCCGTGTCCCCTGCCCGCCCTCGAACCGCTGGACATCACCGGCCTGCCGGTCGCCCCGGACCTGCCCAAACCCCAGGGCCGGGCCGACGCCAGCGTGCCGCTGATCAAACTGGCGGTGGCGCGCTCCGGCGACAAGGGCAACCACAGCAACATTGGCGTGATTGCCCGCGAGCCCGAATACCTGCCCTGGATCGCCGAAGCGCTGACCCCGGAGGTGATGGTCGACTGGATGAGCCACGTGCTCGACCCGCAGTTGGGCCGGGTCGAACGCTGGTACCTGCCGGGCACCCACAGTTTGAATTTCCTGCTGGAAAACGCCCTCGGTGGCGGCGGTGTCGCCAGCCTGCGCATCGACCCCCAGGGCAAGGCGTTCGCCCAGCAATTGCTGGAGATCCAGATACCGGTGCCGCAACACGTTGCCGATCAGGTCGGCTAAGGACGGTCGCCATGGCAAATGAACGATCTGCAGCACCTGTGAAACCTGTGGCGAGGGAGCTTGCTCCCGCTGGGTTGCGCAGCGACCCCGGCTTTTGCGATTGCTGCGCAATCGAGCGGGAGCAAGCTCCCTCGCCACAGGGTTTGGCCCTAATCCGTTCCAACACGAGGAGTCTGCATGCCGGTCATCGAATCGCACCTGGATCCCCACAGCGCTGACTTCGCGCGCCATTACACGGCGATGCTGGCCGGCGTCGAACAACTGCGCCAGCTCGAACAGGCCGTGGTGGAGAAAGCGGCCCAGGCCCAGGGCAAATTCGAACGGCGCGGCCAACTGTTGCCGCGCCAACGCCTGAACCTGCTGCTGGACCCCGGCGCGCCGTTTCTTGAGCTGGCGAGCCTGGCCGGCTACAAACTCCATGACGACAAGGATGGCAGCCAGGCCGGCGGCGGCCTGATCGCCGGGATCGGCTACGTGTCCGGGACGCGGGTGCTGGTGGTGGTCAACAACAGCGCGATCAAGGGTGGCACGATTTCTCCCAGCGGCTTGCTCAAGACCCTGCGCCTGCAACAGATCGCCATGGAAAACAAACTGCCGGTCATCACCCTGGCCGAAAGTGGCGGCGCCAATCTCAATTACGCCGCGCAGATTTTCGTCGAAGGCGCGCGCTGCTTCGCCAATCAGGCACGTATGTCGGCCATGGGCCTGCCGCAGATCACCGTGGTGCATGGCTCCGCCACGGCCGGCGGAGCCTATCAGCCGGGTTTGTCGGACTACGTGGTGGTGGTGCGCGATAAGGCGCGGTTGTTCCTGGCCGGGCCGCCGTTGCTCAAGGCCGCGACCGGCGAAGTGGCCAGCGAAGAAGAACTGGGCGGTGCGCTGATGCACGCGCAGGTGGCCGGCACCGCCGAATACCTGGCCGAGAACGATGCCGATGGCGGCCGCCTGGCCCGGGAAATCCTCAGCCGGCTGCCGTGGAATGCGCAACTGCCGCCGCAGCCCGAACGAACCTGGACCGAGCCGCTCTACCCCGCCGACGAATTATTGGGATTGGTGCCCGACGACCCGAAGAAGCCCTATGACGTGCGGGAACTCATCGCCCGCATCGCCGACGGCTCGACCTTCCTGGCTTTCAAAAGCGAATTCGACGCCCAGACGATTTGCGGCCACCTGCACATTCGCGGCCATGCCTGTGGCCTGATCGGCAACAACGGACCGATCACGCCCCAGGGCGCCAGCAAGGCCGCGCAGTTCATCCAATTGTGCGACCAGAGCCGCACACCATTGCTGTTCTTGCACAACACCACCGGATTCATGGTCGGCACCGAGTCCGAGCGACAAGGGGTGATCAAGCCCGGGGCCAAGATGATACAGGCCGTGGCCAATGCCCGGGTGCCCAAGCTGACCGTCGTCGTAGGCGGCTCCTACGGCGCCGGCAACTACGCCATGTGCGGCCGCGGGCTTGAGCCGCGCGTCATCATCGCCTGGCCCAACAGCCACACCGCCGTGATGGGCGGCGCCCAGGCCGGCAAGGTCCTGCGCATGATCACCGAGGCCACGCAACTCAAGAACGGCCTGAGCCCCGACCCGAAGATGCTGGACCTGCTCGAGCACACCACCGCGCAGAAACTCGACAGCCAATCCACCGCCCTCTACGGCAGCGCCAGCCTGTGGGACGACGGGCTTATCGACCCGCGTGATACCCGCACATTGCTAGGCTTTCTGCTGGACATCTGTCACGAGGCCGAACAGCGACCATTGCAAGCCAACAGCTTTGGCGTGGCCCGTTTCTGAGCGCTGACTCCAGGAGAACAACAAGAATGATCTTCACCCAAGAACATGAAGCACTGCGGCGCACCGTTCGCCAATTTGTCGACCGCGACATCAACCCCTACGTCGACGAATGGGAGCGCGCTGGACGTTTCCCCATCCACGGGCTTTTTCGCAAGGCCGGCGAGCTGGGCCTGCTGGGCATTTCCAAGCCAACGGCATTCGGCGGCATGGGCCTGGACTACAGCTATTCGATCGTCGCGGCCGAGGAATTCGGCACCATTCATTGCGGCGGCGTGCCGATGTCCATTGGCGTGCAGACCGACATGTGTACCCCGGCCCTGGCCCGATTCGGCTCCGATGAGTTGCGTGACGCATTCCTGCGCCCGGCCATTCGCGGTGAACAGGTGGGCTGCATCGGGGTTTCGGAAGTCGGCGCCGGTTCCGACGTCGCCGGGCTCAAGACCACCGCGCGCAAGGACGGCGACGACTACATCATCAACGGCAGCAAGATGTGGATCACCAATGCGCCGAGCGCCGATTTCATTTGCCTGCTGGCCAACACTTCGGACGACAAGCCCCACGTCAACAAATCGCTGATCATGGTGCCGATGGACAGCCCCGGCATCAGCCTCGGCCAGCACCTGGACAAACTCGGCATGCGCAGCTCGGAAACCGCCCAGGTGTTTTTCGACGACGTGCGCGTGCCACAACGCAACCGCATTGGCCAGGAAGGCGCCGGGTTCATGATGCAGATGCTGCAATTCCAGGAGGAACGCCTGTTCGGCGCGGCCAACATGCTCAAGGGCCTGGAACAGTGCATCGACAGCACCATCGCGTACTGCAAGGAACGCAAGACCTTCGGCACGGCCCTGATCGACAACCAGGTGATCCACTTTCGCCTGGCGGAACTGGCCAGCGAGATCGAATGCCTGCGGGCGCTGGTCTACCAGGCCACCGAGCAGTACATCCACGGCCAGGACGTCACTCGGCTGGCGTCCATGGCCAAGCTCAAGGCCGGGCGCCTGGCCCGGGAAACCACCGACAGTTGCCTGCAATATTGGGGCGGCATGGGTTTCATGTGGGACAACCCGGTCGCCCGGGCCTATCGCGACGTACGGCTGGTGTCCATTGGCGCCGGCGCGGACGAGATCATGCTGGGCATCATCTGCAAGCTCATGGGGATTTTGCCGGGGAAGAACAAGTGAGCGGTTGGCCTGGCAGGCCGCCATCGCGAGCAAGCTCGCTCCCACATTGGATCGCATTCGCCCTCCCCCTGTGGGAGCGAGCTTGCTCGCGATGAGGCCCTGACAGCCACCACAAAAACCAGGAATGCTTCCATGCCCACCTTCAGCAAACTCCTCATCGCCAACCGCGGCGAAATCGCCTGTCGCATCCAGCGCACCGCCCAGGCCCTGGGCTACCGCACGGTGGCGGTGTTCAGCGAGGCCGACGCCGATGCGCTGCACGTGCGCATGGCCGATGAAGCCGTGCTGATCGGCCCGGCCCCGGTGCAACAGTCCTACCTCAATCCCTTGGCCATGCTCGACGCAGCCCGGCGCAGCGGCGCCGACGCGATCCATCCCGGCTACGGCTTTCTTTCGGAAAATGCGGGGTTCGCCCAAGCCTGCGAAGAAGCCGGCATGGTTTTCATCGGCCCCAGCCCCCAGGCCATCGACCTGATGGGCAGCAAGCGCCGCGCGAAAATTGCCATGCTCGCAGCCGGTGTTCCCTGCATCGCCGGTTTCCAGGGCGCGGCCCAGGACGACGACACGCTGCTACGCGAAGCCGAGCGCATCGGCTACCCACTGATGATCAAGGCCAGTGCCGGTGGCGGCGGTCGCGGCATGCGCCTGGTCCAGCGCGCCGAAAACATGCTGGAGCAATTGCGCAGTGCACGCTCGGAAGCCTTGCACGGTTTTGGCAGCGACGAGTTGATCCTCGAACAGGCGTTGATCGATCCACGGCATGTGGAAGTGCAGATATTCGGCGACCATCACGGTCAACTGATCCACCTGGGGGAACGGGACTGCTCGATTCAGCGGCGCCACCAGAAAATCATCGAAGAGGCGCCCTGCCCGGTCATGACCGCCGACCTGCGCCGGGCCATGGGCGAGGCGGCACTCAAAGCAGGGCGTGCTGTGAATTACGTCGGTGCCGGGACCGTGGAATTCCTGCTCGCGACGGACGGTCGATTTTACTTTCTGGAGATGAACACACGCTTGCAGGTCGAACACCCCGTCACCGAGTTGATCACTGGCCTGGACCTGGTAGCCTGGCAGTTGGATGTCGCCGCCGGCAAGCCGTTGCCCTTGCGCCAGGATCAAGTGATGTTTAGCGGCCATGCCCTGCAAGTGCGGCTGTACGCCGAGGACCCGGCGACGGATTTCCTGCCCCAGACCGGGCGGTTGATCGGCTGGGCGCCGCCGATACAGGACGGCGTGCGGATCGACCACGGCCTACTGCAAGGCCAGGTCATCACGCCATTCTACGATTCGATGCTGGGCAAACTCATCGTCCACGGCGCCACCCGCGAAGACGCCCGGCGCAAATTGCTCCGGGCGGTGGAAGATTGCGTGCTGCTGGGCGGCCAGAGCAACCCGCGCTTGCTCGCCGGCTTGCTGGCGCACCCACGCTTCATCGACGGCGACTTCGGTACCGGTTTCATCGGCCAGCACTTTGCCAATCATCCCGCACTACTGCCCATTGAGCCCTCCACCGAACAACTGGCCATCGCCACGGCGGCGTTATATCAGGCCTCGCAGGCACGGCATGCACCCGGCCTGGGCGGGTGGCGCACCAGCGTCGGCATGGCGCGGCATTTTCGGATTGGCGTCGGGGAGCGCGACTGGACGCTGAGCCTTGAGGCCGAACCCGCCGGGACATTGAACATCCGCAGTGCCGACCGCCTGGTCGAACTGAGGCTGCTCGACGTTGACGCCAATGGCGCGTCGCTGATGATCGATGGGATTCGCCAGCGCCAGGCCTGGCGCCTCGATGGCCACGACCTCTGGCTGTCCACCCGCCCCGGCGGCCTGCACCTGCAAGACCGGACCCTGGCTCCGGTCGCCGCCAAGGCCACCACCAGCGCCGGACCGCTCAAGGCGCCCATGGACGGCGCCATTGTCGAGCTGCTGGTCAGCGAAGGTAGCCCGGTGCGCCAGGGCCAACTGCTGATGGTGCTCGAAGCGATGAATATGGAGCATCCACTCATGGCCGGCGTCGACGGCGTGGTCAGGCAATTGCAGGTCAAGCGCGGTGACCAAGTGAAAAACCGTCAGGTTTTGTTGCGTGTCGAAACAGCCCACTAGTCGGATGCCCGGGGTTTGACTACGCTCAAACCCATCAGCACGCCGATACCGGGAACCCTGCAATGCCTCACTGGCTGGTGATTGATCTGGAGGCCACCACCGACGAGGGTGGCTGGCCGGTAACCGAAATGGAAATTATCGAAATCGGCGCCACGCTGGTGAATCGTGACGGCCGCGAAGTGGATCACTTCCAGCGCTTCGTGCGGCCCCTGAGACGCCCGCTGCTCACGCCTTTTTGTCGCGAACTGACCCATATTACCCAGGCCAATATCGACAGCGCCGAGCCCTTGACCGAAGTCTGGCCGGCGTTCGAGCGCTGGCTGGCGCCGTATCATCCGAAGCTGGAAAGCTGGGTCAGTTGGGGCGACTACGACCGCAAGCAACTGCTGCAGGAATGGCAGCAACAGCAGTTACACAGTGTCCTCGGCCAAGTGCCGCACATGAACCTCAAGCAACGCTTCGCCAAGGCCCGTCGGCTGGAACGACCGCTGGGGCTCAATGGCGCACTGCAACTGGCGGGCCTGCAATTCTGCGGTCAACAGCACCGAGCCCTGGAAGATGCCCGCAATACCGCGCGATTGTTGCCCTTGGTGCTGCCGGGTTGAGCGGTGTCCGCCACCCGGCGCGGCAGATGACGAATGTTGCAGCCTTGTGCATACTGGCCGGCCTTTTTCAGCCCCTTTTTCGAGGAATCGCCCATGTTCAAAGTCAACGAGTACTTCGACGGCACCGTCAAGTCGATCGCTTTTGGCACTGCCGAAGGCCCAGCGACCATCGGCGTCATGGCTCCGGGCGAATATGAGTTCGGCACGGCCCAACGGGAAATCATGCACGTCGTCTCCGGTGCCCTGACCGTGAAGCTGCCCGACAGCACCGACTGGGAAACCTTCGAGGCCGGCAGCCAGTTCAATGTACCGGCCAACAGCAAGTTCCAGCTCAAAGTGGCTGTCGACACTGCCTATCTGTGTGAGTACCGCGGCTAAGCCGACGAACCACCAGAGATGCTCCCCTTTTGGGGACATGGTTAACCCTGTGGCGAGGGAGCTTGCTCCCGCTGGACGCGCCAGCGTCCCCTACGATGTGATGACTGAAATGCGGGGGCCGCTTCGCAGCCCAGCGGGAGCAAGCTCCCTCGCCACAAAAGCTAAAGCGGTTGCGTGATAAACAAAAATGCCCGTGTCCAATGACACGGGCATTTTTATTCACGGATCTTTTTATTCGAGCACTTCAACCGGCATGCCGACTTCAAGCCGACCGTTGCTGTCGTTGACAAGGTTCTGGCCGAACATCGCGCCGTCCGGTGTCGAACGGTATTGCTGCAGCGTGGCAAAGGGTTCGCGATTCGGATCGCGCTCGCCGGTTTGCGGATCGACCGTGGTCATGATGCACCGCGAGCAAGGCTTGACCAGCCGGAACTCCACCTCGCCGATACGAATGCGCTTCCACCCGTCCTCGGCAAACGCTTCGCTGCCCTCGACCACCAGGTTGGGACGAAAGCGCAACATGTCCAGCGAACGACCGACCCGACTCGACAGGTCCTGCAACGAGGCCTGGCCAATCAGCAACAAGGGGAAACCATCGGCAAAGGCGACCTTGTCGTCGTCCTTGCCATAACCGGCTGCGGTGGTGCGCGCCAGCTCCACCGGCACATGCACCAGCCGCGTAGGGTTGCCGATGAATTCACTGACCCAGGCCGCGGCCTCGTCACCGGCGTCCGGCACACGCAAGGTGTCACGCCAGATGATCACACCGCGCCGCTGCTCTTCCTGGGCAGGTGGCAACGACACGTCGATGGCACCATGGCCAGGCGCACTGAGCGTCAGGCCCCCCGCCTCGTTCCACAAGGCCGAAAGCTGGCTCATCTTCGCCACGGCGCGCTGGGTCAGGAATCGCCCCGTGCCCTCGTCCACCAGCATCCAGCGCCGATCGCCGTCCAGCCCGAGCTTGTCCAGGCCGATTTCCGACAGGGGCTGGCCCTTGCCGGACTTCAACGGATACCGATACAGCGCGCTCAGCCGCAACATGCTCAACTTCCCCGGGGGCAAAAAAATGCCACCTTATACGAGCCGGCCATTGAAGCAAACCACCATCGGTTTCAGTCGAGCATCAACCGCTGGCGCACGACATCGACCAGCTTGTCCGGCTGGAATTTGGAGAGAAAGTTGTCGCAGCCGACCTTCTTGACCATCGAGTCGTTGAAGCTGCCCGACAGCGAGGTGTGCAGAACGACATAGAGTCCGCGCAAGCGCGGGTCGTTACGGATTTCGGTGGTCAGGCGGTAGCCGTCCATTTCCGGCATTTCCGCGTCGGTGAAGATCATCAGCAATTTATCGGTCATGACCTCGCCGGTATCGGCCCAGGCCTTGAGCATGTTCAGCGCCTTCAGGCCGTCGCTGGCAATGTGCATTTTCACGCCCAGTTGACCCAAGGTGTCGCGCAGTTGCGAGAGCGCCACATTGGAGTCGTCCACCAGCAACACTTCGCGACCACGGGCACGTTCCAGCACCGGATCTTCGAGTTTGTCACGAGAGACCTTGGCGTTGTACGGCACGATTTCGGCCAGGACTTTTTCCACGTCGATGATTTCCACCAGCTGATCGTCCACCTTGCTGATGGCCGTCAGGTAGTGCTCGCGGCCGGCACTGGTCGGCGGCGGCAGGATGGCTTCCCAGTTCATGTTGACGATGCGATCGACGCCGCCCACCAGGAATGCCTGCACCGAACGGTTGTATTCGGTCACGATAATGGTGCTGTTGGCGCCCGGCACCAACGGGCGCATGCCAATGGCCTGGGACAGGTCGATCACCGGCAGCGTCTGGCCGCGCAGATTGACCACACCGCACACGAACGGGTGACGTTGCGGCATCAACGTCAGCTTCGGCAGTTGCAGGACTTCCTGGACCTTGAACACGTTAATGGCGAACAGCTGTCGACCCGCCAGGCGAAACATGAGAATTTCCAGGCGATTCTCACCCACCAATTGGGTTCGTTGATCTACTGTGTCGAGAATGCCGGCCATCGGTGACTCCTGGGCTTGTTCGGATGAATCCAATAAAACAGCTATCGGCGGCACGAGCCGAATCTTGACCCCAGATAAAATACAGCGTGGGGAATTGATATCACATTAACATCATGCTTTACTGGCTTCACGATTTCATTCCCCGTTTTTCCCGCTGCGCGACTCCGGTTTGCGCACTAAGTTCCCCTGCCTAAGGGATTCCCCTAGGCACAATCAGGTCCAACCTGATATTCCCGCTTTCCAATAGCCATTAATGTGACGCCATTCTCATTGCTGAACGGAGTCAGGCTTTTGTGCGCGACCACAGGACATCGGACCTGCTGCCTTTCGGCCGATCCCATCCGTGCAATCGTTTGCGAACTCGCCTTCGCGCAACGGCGCGGGCGTGTCGTCGTGCGTCCGCCCGCGGTCGTCCTTGAGATCCAGCCGTTCGCCATACGCGGTTTCCTTTCGCCTGACATGATGTTGTGGAGATAAGCATGCCGAACGATCGTAGAAACTGGAATCAACGTCTTCCCGAATTTCTGATCGAGGCCGAGACGCTGCTGGCCAAGTCGGAGGAATGCCTGAGCCATCTGCAATTGATCAACAACGACAAGGACGCCATCGATTGCATGCTCAGCACCTTGCTGAAGCTGTCGAACAAAGCCAATGCCCTGGCGCTGGAAGCCGTTTCGGAGTTTTCCATGCACATCCATGGTTTGCTCAGCCACGCGCAAAACATGGAATTACATGATCAGGCCCTGGAAGCCTTGAAGGATTGCTTCACCCTGATGGCCTGGCAATTGGAGCTGGTCGATCACACCACCGGCCAGTTGGGCCTGGACAGCAGCGAGCAGACCTCCTTGATTGAGGCATTCGCTTTCCAGGTAGGCCAAAGTCCCGGCCAGGCATTGGCCGCGTCACGTCCGTTGGCGTTGGTGTCCTACCCCCAGAAACAAGCCTGACCTGATGGCAATTAGCCTGCGCTTTAGCCCGTTCACGGCACCATGCCGAGCGCGACCCGCGATAGGCGAAGTGGTACTATCTCCTGCGTCAGCCACTTCAAGACAGCGCCGTAAAAGTCGCCGACCGAAGCCGTCTTCGACCTGATACGTTTACCCGACCTGGCCTGTCAGATGCGCTGACCGGCCTGCCCGCAGCGAACATTCATTGGCTCCATCCGCTATGCACGCCAGCCTCAAGTCATTTATCACCTGGCCTCCTTCCCGAGATAACGCCCGTCGCTTCACATTACTATTGTGCATCTGCTCGACCCTCGGCTGCCTGCTGGCCTACCTGTACGCCCACACGGTGCCGCTGGGCCTGCTGGCCCTGAACGTCGCGGCCTTGAGCTGTGTCTGGATCCACCATCGATTGTCGCGCAAATCCATCAAGTTCCAGCCCCAGGAGCTGGCCGACCGGCTGCTGGAGGTCCAGGAGAATGAGCGCCATCGGCTCAGCCGTGAATTGCACGACGACATTGGCCAGTTGCTGACCGCGGCGAAACTGCAAGGCGAATGGCTCAAGCGGCGGATGCCGGAAGAATTGCAAGACCAGTGCGCACTCCTGTGCGAGACCCTGGACGAAACCCTCAACAAGGTCCGTAATGTATCGGCGATCCTCAATCCGCGGGAACTGACCAGTCTCGGGCTTGAAGCCAGTCTGCGGGCGCATCTGCTCAAGACCCTGGCCAACGCCCCGGTGAAGTGGAGCCTCGATTGCCAGCAGCGCATGACGGGCATCCCGGAGGAGATGTCGGTGGCGGTGTTCCGGATCACCCAGGAAGCGGTCACCAATATCTTGCGCCATGCCCGGGCGACCAATCTGCTGGTACGCCTGCAACGCTTGCCCGACGGCCTGACCCTGCTGATCAGCGACGATGGCCTGGGTTTTGCGCCCGCCAGCCACCCCGCTCGCGAAGGTCAGCGGGGCATGGCCGGCATGTCGGAGCGGGTCGAACAATTAGGCGGCACCCTCAAGGTCATCAGCGAGGCCGGCAAAGGCACGCACATCGAAGCACGCTTTCCCTGGGCGCCGCGTGCCCTGGAACGAGCCAGTAAGAATAAGGTTCTCCTTTGATTTGTAATTTGCTTCTGGTAGATGACCACTCCCTGATCAGGGCCGGCGTACGAGCCCTGGTCATGGATATCCCAGGTTATGCCGTGATCGGCGAAGCCAATGACGGCACGCATTTGGTGGCGTTGGTAGAGCGACTGAACCCCGACATCGTGCTGCTGGACATTTCCATGAAGGACACCAGTGGCCTGGACGCGTTGCAGCAGCTCAAGCGGGTGCGCCCCCACAGCAAGGTGCTCATCCTGTCGATGCATACGGATCCGGCGCTGATCATGCAGGCGCTGGAATACGGAGCCCATGGCTATCTGCTCAAGGACACCACCGCCACTGAGCTGAAACACGCCCTGGAGGCGCTGCGCAACAACGAACGCTACCTGAGCCCGGCCATTGCCCATACCGTGATCAACCAGGCGCTGACCCGTGTCCAGAAACATCAGCCGGACCCAGCCCAGACCCATAACCTGACCGCACGCCAATTGGAGATCCTGCGGCTGATCGTGCGCGGCAAGTCCACCCGGGAAATCGCCAACGGCCTGAACCTGAGCATCAAGACCGTGGAAACCCACCGGGCGCAAGTCATGAAGCGCCTACAGATCCATGACGTGGCCGGCCTTGTGCTGTTCGCGGTGCGCGAGCAAATCATCAGCCTGGACGATTGAGCGCCGTCGCGCCGCCCAACAGCGGCGAATCGGACGGCAGGTGCAGCCGCAACGCCTTTGGGCGGACAGTGAAGCGCAGGGTATCGACCTGCAACGGCTCGCCATCGAGATTGATGTCCAGGCCTTGCGCGACCTTGATCTCCACCCAGGGCAAACGCGCGCGGACAAACATGTTGTCGATGCCCAGGCCGCCCGCGAGCAAGTCCTTCAAGGTACTGACCACTTCCTGGGGCGCCGGCAGGATGCTGATGTCCAGCAACCCATCATCCGCCAACGCCTCCGGGCACAGCACATGGCCTCCCCCCGCCTGCCGGCCGTTACCGATGCCCAGCGCGAGCAAATCGCCCTGCCAGTGGAAATCGGGCCCCTGCAGCGCACCATAGGCGGCACTCAGCTCACTGAATCGCGACAGGCCCGTGAACAGATAGGCAGCGCCGCCCAGGACCTTCTTGAGGTCCTCGGAGGTGTTCGCCGTCACCTGGCTGCCGAAACCACCGGTGGCCATGTTCAGGAAAATCCGCCCGCCGACTTCGCCCACGTCAACGGCCCGCGGCGCAACGTCCAATAAATCCATGGCTTGCGCAGGTTCCAACGGCACACCGGCCGCCCGAGCGAAATCGTTGGCCGTGCCCAGCGGCAACAGGACCAGGCTGGCATCGCTGGACTTGTGAGCGATCGCCTCGGCGATATCACGCAAGGTCCCATCACCGCCGCCAGCGATCAGTCGCGTATATCCGGCAGCCAGCGCTTCATCGACCCAGCGCTGGGCATCACCGGCTTCCCAGGTCAACCGTACCGCCAGGTCCCAGCCCTGCTCGCGCTTGAGCATCACGGCCGAGCGAACCTCTTCGTTGAGCGCTTGCTTGCCATGCAAAATCAACAGCGCCTTGCCTTTGCTCATCGTGGTCTCCGTCATTGGAAGGTTCAGGCATGAGACCGCTCATTCGAGCGAAAAAGCCCAGTGCACCCCATTATTTTAAAAGCGCAGGACGGCTCGTCCGATCAACATGCCCTGATTCGAAGAGTTTTCTTACAGGGTCTGGCGAATCAGCTCAATTGACCCTCCAGCGGTATTGAGACACCTTGGGTTCATGTTTTGCTGGATCGCTTAAACCTCATCACACAAGGAAGCATGCTCCCATGGATGGATACGCCACGGCCCGCAGGGGCCGGATCACTCGCTCGAACCGTTATGGCCAAGGGGATGGACCGTCCCATGCATAACCGTGAATACAAGCTGTCTACCCGGCAGCTCGCGTCCTTTGGAAGCGGGCAGGCCGATACTCGAAACGAATGCAAAAGTTGCAGTAATCCCGTTGGAGGAATTGATTTGGAACCGCGCGTCGTTGAACTGGAAACCCACCTCAAATACATCCGCAAAGACATGGATGAAATTCGTACCGACGTCAAGGTGATCCGCCACAGGCTGGCCTATTCGGCCGGCGCCGCGGCGGTGGTGCTCGGCCTGCTGGGTTGGGTCGCCAACAATCGATTCGATCAGCTGGTGATGCTGCTCACGCGATAAGGTGAGGCGCGCAACGGCCCGAGCGTCCCACTCGGGCCGGAGAACACCTGGTAGGCATGCTAGCCCAGGACTTCGCTCAAGGGGATGAAGCCCACTTCGTCACCCTCCACCAGCATCTGTCCCTCAAGCACTTCGACCAATCCTTCGGCCCAGGCCGCGCTGCGCAGGACCCCCGAGCTCTGATTCCGGTAGATGACCGCTCGACCATTCTCCATGCGGCCTCGCAGGTATTCTCGGCGACTGCCCGCCTTCGGCCAGGCGAAACCGGCCGGCACCTTGAACTTGAGCGGCGTCACCGACTGGACGCCTTGGCGTCTCAACAGCTAAGGCCTTGCCAGCAGTGCGAACGTCACGAGGGTCGACGCGGGATTTCCAGGCAGGCCTATGACCGGCACGCCACGGTAATGCCCGAACGTCAGCGGCTTACCTGGCTTGATGGCGAGCTTCCACAATGCCAGCTCACCGTCCTCACGCAAGGCGATGCCGAGAAAGTCGGCCTCCCCCACCGAGACACCACCGGTGGACAGGATCAGATCGACATCCGACAACTGCGGCAGGCGCTCGCGGGTGGCCGGCAAATCGTCGGGCAGGATACCGGCGTCAACCACCTCACAACCCAGGCGGTGTAGCCAGCCACACAGCAGCACGCGGTTACTGTTATAGATCTGCCCAGGCCCCAGTGCCTGGCCGGGCTCGACCAGCTCATCACCCGTGGACAGAACGGCGACGCGGACCTTGCGCACCACGTCCAGCGATGCACAGCCCAAGGATGCCGCCAAGCCCAGCTCGATCGGCCCCAGGCGAGTGCCGGCAGAGAGGACCTGCTCGCCAACGGTGGTCTCCTGTCCTTGAGGACGAATGTTCTGTCCACTGACCATGGGCTCGGTAAACCGCACCCGCTGGTCGCTTTCGACCACGGCGTTTTCCTGCATCTCGACGCAATCAGCGCCGGCAGGAACTGGCGCCCCCGTGAAGATCCGCGCGCACGTGCCAGCGGCCAGCGGCTCCGGCGCCTGCCCGGCAAAAATCCGCTGGCTGACCACCAACGGCTCGCCGCTCCAGTCCGCCAGCCGCAAGGCATAACCGTCCATGGCGCTGTTGGGCCATGGCGGCAAGTCAAGGGTCGATATCAGGTCCTCGGCCAGCACTCGCCCTGATGCTTCGGCCAAAGGCAAACGCTCGCGTTGGACAATCGGTGTGCTCTCCGCCATCTCGAGCAGCCGCGCCAAGGCTATCTCAACGGCCATCAAGGCGCCGGCCTTGCCCGGTTTACCCACGGGATTCACAAGGGGCTGCCTGTTTCAAATGAGCCACAAAGTTACATGGCCGATGCCGCACATCCAATTGTTCGGCCAGGATCCCATCCCATCCGGTACGCACCGCGTTGGTCGACCCTGGCAGGCAACATACCAGCGTGCCATTGGCCAGGCCGGCCAGCGCACGGGACTGCACAGTGGAAGTGCCGATGTCGGCCACGGATATCTGCCGGAACAACTCGCCAAAGCCATCGACCTGCTTGTCCAGCAGGCACGTGACGGCTTCCGGCGTGCTGTCACGCCCCGTGAAACCGGTGCCGCCGGTGATCAGCACGACTTGCACCACGTCCTCGGCAATCCAGGTCGCGACTTGTGCCCGGATCTTGTACAAATCATCTTTGAGCAGGACCCGTGCCGCCAGGTTGTGACCCGCCTCCGTGAGCCGATCGACGAAGACCTGCCCGGACGTATCGGTTTCCAGGGTACGGGTGTCACTGACTGTCAGCACCGCGATATTGAGCGGCACGAAAGGTACATCAGCCTTGGCTTTCATAGGCTCGTCCAGTTGTGAAGGAAACAGCCCGGTGTTATATCACAGCGCTTCATTTTTTCGCCCGTGCGGAGATACGCCATGACCTCGGAAACGCCACTGCCATCCTGCTCCATTCTGCTCCTGGCGGGCGGGCGCGGACAACGCATGGGCGGCCAGGACAAAGGGCTGGTGCAATGGCAAGGCGAACCGCTGATTGCCCATCTTCATCGCCAGACCCGCGACATGAGCGATGACCTGATCATTTCCTGCAACCGCAATGCGCAACGTTATGCGCCGTATGCCGATCAGTTGGTGCATGATGAGGAAGGCGATTTTCCCGGGCCATTGGCGGGCATCCGCGCAGGTCTCAAGGCCGCGAGACACCCGTATCTACTGGTGCTGCCATGCGACGTGCCGCAAATCGACGCAAGCCTGCTCGACAATATGCGCAGGACGGCCAGCTTGCACCCCGACCAACCGTTGATGGTGCGCCACGGCGAGCATTGGGAACCGCTGCTGTGCGTCATACCGTTGCCCCTGGCAGCACGCTTCGAACAAGCCTGGAGCGAAGGCGAACGCAGCCCCGGCCGCATCATGCGCGCGCTGCACGCCGTTGCCTTGCAATGCCCTCCCGACGATCCGCGGCTGGCCAATCTGAACACCCCGGAACTACTGGCTCGACATAAAGGCGTGTCAGATTGACACTAGCCAGGAACTTGCGCGCGATGTATACGTCTGAAGGTCAGTAACTTGAAGAATCCATTTCGGAGAAACACCATGACACAACGGACCCTCGCCACGTTCATGCTCGCCCTGGGCCTCGCCACCCTTGCCGCGTGCGCTTCGCCAACGGTGATCACCTTGAATGACGGTCGCGAAATCCAGGCCGTCGATACCCCACATTACGATGAAGAAAGCGGTTTCTACGATTTCGAACAACTGGATGGCAAGCAGACTCGCGTGAACAAGGATCAGGTTCGTACCGTTAAGGATTTGTAATCTGTAACGCTGCTGCCCGATGTTGCTAAAAACCGGCGCTTCCTGAAGAGGGAAGCGCCGGTTTTTTTGGGGCTTGGTTTTGGGTTCTGGGATAGCCGACCTGGCTCTTGGTGAGACCGTGTTTCCCCTGCGGGAGCGGGCTTGCTCGCGAAAGCGGTGTGTCAGTTTGCGGTGACGTTGGACGGGGCCGGCCTCTTCGCGAGCAAGCTCGCTCCCACAGGTTTGGCGGTGCACATGGGCTTTGGGCCTGCTGAAGATCCAATGTGGGAGCGAGCTTGCTCGCGATAGCGGTGGTTCGGCCACATAGAAACCAGCATGTGCCCTGCTCTTGCTCTCGTAACGAAAAAATCAAAACCTCACACAGTGATAGCGGGTTCTAAACCAACTACCACCGCAACGAAATACCACTCTCGAACACCCGCTCCCGACCAGTAACCGGATCAACAAAACGCAACCCCTGAGCCAGCAATTTCAAAGGATTGGCATAATCATCCTCAACATCCCGAAGCACATCCGGATAAAACGGATCATTGCAGATCCCCGCCCCAAGGGCATTCATGTGAACCCGCAATTGATGCTTCTTACCCGTAACCGGATACAAGCCATAACGCCAAACCTCACCATTCCTTTCCAACACTTCAATGGCCGTTTCGGTATTGGGCTCACCCTGCCCTTCCTGCATCCGGAAGAACGGTTCGCCATCAATCATCCGGCTTTTATGCACCAGGGGAAAGTTCAACCCAGGCAACGCACGGGCAATGGCTTGGTAGCGTTTCTCGATTCGCCGTGTCGGGAACAATGACTGATACGCCGAACGGGTTTGCGGGTTGGCCGAAAACAACACCAGCCCGGCCGTATGCCGATCGATGCGGTGCAGGGGCACCAGATGCGGATTGTCCAGCCGCCGGATCAACCGTCGCAACAAGGTTTGCTCGACATACTCGCCCGCCGGAGTGACGGGCAGGAAATGCGGTTTGTCTGCCACCACCAGGTGCTCGTCGGCGTACAGGATCGACTCCACCACCGGGATCGGTTTCTCGTCGGGTACTTCCCGGAAGTAGTGGATGCGCAAGCCTTCGCGGTACGGCAAGTCGACAGGGATCGCCTTGCCCTCCCCGTCCAATACCCGGCCCCGGGCGATCCGGTCCAGCCACTGTTCACGACTGATGGCGCTGAAATGCTCGCACAGGCATTCCAGCACCGTCGGCCAGGAACCGGGCGGCAGGTACAACGTACTGGCCTGATGATGAGCGGCGGAAAACGATGAACCGGACATTAAAAACTCTTGGATATTTGGCATGCCGGCATTATCCGACAGTCGCCCCAGCCAGCCCAGCGATGATTGCTTTACGCCGTGGCCGACGTCGGTTTTGCCGCCGCTTCGGTGAACTCTTTCAACCAGCGCAGTACGTCCACCGCCTCCCAGCGACCCGGATCGTAGAGCGCGTACAGCAAGCCCTGGTAACCCACCACATCCAATTGCTTGTGATAGCCGGCGCGCTGGAACAACGCTTCGATCTCCGCGAAGCAGGTATTGAAATGCAGTTTATTGAAGGGTGTCTTGCCTTCGGTCACCAAGCCATCCAGGCGAAGCTCCAGGACCGCCTCATGCACAACGTCCGCGGACATCCTGTTTACGCTGGCTTTCAGTTGTTCGACATTGACCAAGGGGTGCACTCCAGATAGCTGTATGGGCATACAGTAACCGAAGCGCGATATTTTCGCCAACCACAGTGTCAGGAACTGACGAACGAGCCGTTCAACGGAGGAATGCCACGATCTGTTCGGTATCGAAGGGCCAGTCCAGCTCGGCACCGGTATCCAGCCTGCGCAGCACTGGAATACGCAGCCCATAGTCCTCCACCCAGTCTTCACGTTCTGAAATGTCCACCAATTCCACCAACAATCCATGTTCAACCAAAGGCATCAGCTCAGCTTCGGCGACTTCGCAAAGATGGCACCCCAGGGTACCGAACAATTGGCATTCAGGAGGCATGGCGGGTAGACCCAAAAAAGATAGACGGTCATTCTAGGCCCGCCTCGGAAAACCGTCGAGTCGCTGGCTCGCCTCAGGGTGTTTCGGTAAAACGCTGATGCAAATCACTGAACGCAAATGCTTTTCCAGCGACGCTTGTCACGTTTTCCCTTCTACGCTGTGCGTTGTACCTTGAAACGGAGTTCCCCTTGTTTGCCAACCTGCTGATCATCCTCGCCTCGTCCCTGGTGGTCATCGCCCTGTTCAGGCGGCTGCGCCTGCCTCCCGTACTGGGTTATCTCTGTGTCGGGTTGGCGGTGGGGCCTACCGCGCTGGACTGGGTCAACGACAGCGAAGAATTGCCAGACCTTGCCGAGCTTGGGGTGGTATTCCTGCTGTTCTCGTTGGGCCTGGAATTTTCCCTGTCGAAAATGCTCGAACTGCGCCGGGTCGTGTTCGGCCTGGGCAGTCTGCAGGTGCTGTGCTCGGGCGCGCTGCTGGCGGGATTGCTGGCTGTGTGCGGCGCGCCAGCGATCGCCGCGTTGCTGCTCGGGGCCGGGCTGGCCTTGTCCTCCACCGCCATTGTCAGCAAGGAGTTGACCAGCCTGGGCGAGATCTTCAGCAGCCACGGCCAGAACGCCATCGGTGTGTTGTTATTCCAGGACGTTGTCGCAGTGCTGCTGTTGACCCTGGTGCCAGTCTTCGCCGGCAGCAGCGAGCACCCGTGGTATTGGGCGCTGCCCCTGACCCTGGGCAAGACCCTGGTGTTGTTTGGCGGCCTGCTGCTGGCCAGCCGATTGCTGCTGCCACGGCTTTTCCATGAAGTGGCGGCGTCCCGGTCCGCGGAACTGTTCGTGCTGCTGGCCCTGGTGATCGTGCTGCTGACAGCATGGCTGACCCACCTGCTCGGATTATCGCCGGCCCTGGGCGCCTTCCTGGCGGGGATGCTGCTGGGGGAAAGCCACTACCGACATCAGATCGAGGCCGATATACGCCCGTTCCGTGACATCCTGCTGGGGCTGTTTTTCGTCAGCATCGGCATGCTGATCGATCTGCAGCTGTTTCTCGATGACGGCCTGTCGATCCTGGGATTGACCCTCGGCTTGATGCTCATCAAGGGCTGCGTGGTCGCCGTCCTGGTGAAATGGCGCGGCAGCGACGGTGAAACCGCCTGGCGCAGCGGCCTGGCCCTGGCCCAGGGCGGCGAATTCTGTTTTGCCTTGATGGCGCTGATGCAGCAGAACCGACTCATGCCCGCCGACATCAGCGGCCTGCTGCTGGCTGCGACGTTCTGCTCGATGCTGCTGACCCCGTTACTGCTGCGCGCGGCGCCACGCATCGCCGCACGCCTGCACCGCAAACCCAACGAAGAGGCACAACTGGACCAGATCAGCGCACTCAATGCCGGGTTGTCGAATCATGTGGTGATTTGCGGCTACGGACGCGTCGGCCAGTCCATCGGACGCTTCCTGCGTCGCGAAAGCCAGGCGTTCGTCGCCCTGGATGACGACCCTGTGATCATCCAGGACGCCACCGTCGGGGAGAACTGCGTGCATTATGGCGATTCGCGACGAGGGGACCTGCTCGCCGCCGTTGGCTTGAACCGCGCCCGGCTGCTGGTGATCGCGGTGGACAAGACCGACATCGCCATCACCGTGCTCCAGGCGGCCCGACGGATCACCCAACAGGTGCCGATTCTGGTGCGCACCCGTGACGACAGCCAACTGGCCGAGTTGCAGGCGGCCGGGGCCAGCGAAGTGGTCCCGGAACTGTTGGAATCGAGCCTGATGCTGGCCTCCCACGCCTTGATCATGCTCGGCCTGCCTGAACAGCAGGTCCGGCATCACGTGGATCAGGTCCGCCACGACCGCTACCGCCTGCTCCACGGTTTTTATCCCGGCAATCAGGACAAGGAGCCCTAGCAGCCTGTGTGGTTAGTCCTGGCTGACCGCGCCGATCTTGTGAATCGACAGGTCGGCGCCGTAATACTCTTCTTCCTGGGTCAGGCGCAGCCCCAGCACAACCTTGATGGCGCCATAGACCGCGAACCCGCCGGCCAGGGCGATGACCACGCCCAACGCCGTGCCGATCAACTGGCTGATCAGGCTGACCCCACCCAGGCCGCCCAAGGCACTCTGGCCAAAGACACCGCAGGCAATGCCACCCCAGACACCGCACAGCCCGTGCAGCGGCCAGACGCCGAGCACATCGTCGATCTTCCATTTGCCCTGGGCTGCCGTGAAGCACCAGACAAACAAGGCACCGGCAATGGCACCGGTGGCCAGCGCCCCCACCGGGTGCATCAGGTCGGAACCGGCGCAGACGGCCACGAGCCCGGCCAGCGGGCCGTTGTGCAGGAAACCTGGGTCATTGCGCCCGACAATCAATGCCGCCCCGGTACCGCCCACCATCGCCATCAGCGAATTGATCGCGACCAGCCCGCTTACCCCTGGCAAGGTCTGGGCACTCATCACGTTGAAGCCGAACCAGCCGACAATCAGGATCCACGAGCCCAGGGCCAGGAATGGAATGCTCGAAGGCGCGAACGCCACCAGGCGACCGTCCCGGTAGCGGCCATTACGCGGGCCGAGCAAGAGCACGGCGGCCAGCGCCAGCCAGCCACCCATGGCATGCACCACCACGGAACCGGCGAAGTCATGGAAACTGGCGCCGAACCGGGCTTGCAGCCAGGCCTGCAGGCCGAAATTGCCGTTCCAGACCAAACCTTCGAAAAACGGATAGACAAACGCCACGATCAGCACCGTGGCGCACAACTGCGGGGCGAACCGCGCGCGCTCGGCAATACCGCCGGAAATGATGGCCGGGATCGCCGCAGCAAAGGTCAGCAGGAAGAAGAACTTCACCAGGCTATAGCCATGGTCGGTGCTGAGCACCGCGGCCGGTTGCAGGAACGTCACGCCGTAGGAAATCCAATAGCCGACAAAGAAATAGGCCAGGGTCGAGACCGCAAAATCGCTGAGGATTTTCGACAGCGCATTGACCTGGTTCTTTTGCCGGACCGTTCCCACTTCAAGGAACGCGAAGCCGGCATGCATGGCCAGGACCATGACCGCGCCGAGCAGGATGAACAGCGTGTTGGAGCTGTGGACCAGACTGTCCACGGCACTTTGCATATTTTCCATGGTGTTGGCAGACCTGAAAAAGTTTAAAAAAGCACCAAGCCGGTTCGCTCACCTCACAAACGCACCAAGTTGAAACGGGGTAATGACCGAATGTAGGCCGGTGAACCGCTTTGGTGCGCCAGAATGGGCAAAACGAAGCCCCGCTTCGCGGGTTTTAATTATTTGGGGTTAAGGTTTTGCGGGCTTGCGCCCAGCTTCAGCGCACTGGCACGGGCTGACGCACCAGTACATGGCGCAAGCCTGAGCAAAAGTTGTACCAGCCACTTGCACTGAACCTTCCGGCAAGGCTCATACTCGAACGCTTCAGACGTCACTTACGGAGATTCACCCCATGGCCAGAACCCAGGCAAAGACTGCTCAAGAAATCCTGATGGAAGACTTCCAGACGCTGGTCAGCGACACGGAGCGCTTGCTCGATCACACCGCGACGCTGGCAGGCGATCAAGCCGATGCACTACGCAGCCAGATCCACGAAACCCTCCTGCGCGCCCGCGAAACACTCAAGCTGACCGAAGATTCCATGCGCGAACGCGGCCAGGCTGCGGTAGTCGCCACCGAGGAATACGTACAGGCCAACCCTTGGCAATCGGTGGGCATCGCCGCGGGCGTTGGTTTTCTGATTGGTCTGTTGGCAACACGGCGCTGATCATGGGTATCGACGACTCCGGCTCGTCCGAAGCGGGCACACAACCTACAGCGCGCCGACTGGGCGCGGCGTTTCTCGGCTTGCTGCACAGTCACGTCGAATTGTTCGGCATTGAACTGCAGGAACAGAAGGCACGCACCGTCAGCCTCCTGCTGTTCGCCGGCCTTGCGCTGGTTTTCGGCTTGCTGCTGTTGGTCGGGCTTTCGGCGCTGGTGCTGAGCCTGGTGTGGGACACCTATCGTCTGTCGGGCATTATCGGCCTGTGTCTGTTTTACCTGCTGGCGGCCCTGTTTTGCGGTCTGCGGCTCAAGGCAGCGATCTACGACGAGTCCTCTCCTTTCAACGCCACCCTCGAAGAACTGGCCAATGACCGGGAGCGCCTGCTGCCATGAGCCTGCCTGATATCCCCCAAGCCCGGACACGACAGGAAATGCGCAAGGCACTGGTGCGCCTGCGCATGGAAATGCATCGCCAGGAAATCCGGCAAGAGACGCGCCAGTTGTTGCAGCCCTTGCATCGGGTCCGCGGCTTGACGCAAAGCTGGCACGAAGGCTTCGGCATCAAGCATGCGCCACTGTGGGGCGTGGCGGCGGTGTCCCTGCTGGGCTTTCTCACCGGCAAACGTACCCGCCGTGGTGGTGGCGGTGGCGTAACAGGCTTGATCCGCCTGGCGACCACATTGCTGCCGCTGATCAAGCTGGCCAAGACCCTGCGCAAACCCTGAATACCTATACCTGTGGCGAGGGAGCACTCACAAGATTTGGCCTGCTTCGCAGTCCAGCGGGAGCAAGCTCCCTCGCCACAAAGGGTATGTATCCAGCCTGTGCAGGCCTATAGGCCTTGCAGGCCGCCCCACGAACCGGGAAGCTAGGGCATCGACCTCATCGAACGGAGCAACCGGCCTTGGATTGGCATACCCTGCTGACTCGCGAACGTCTCGGAAAACCGCTGCACAGCCCACAAGAGCTGGGCCGTAGTCCCTTCCACAAGGACCACGACCGCATCATCTTTTCCGGTGCCTTCCGCCGCCTCGGGCGCAAGACGCAAGTGCATCCGGTGTCCAGCAACGACCACATCCATACGCGCCTGACCCATTCCCTGGAAGTCAGTTGCGTCGGGCGTTCCCTGGGCATGCGTGTGGGCGAAACCATCCGCAACGCCCTGCCCGACTGGTGCGAGCCCAGCGACCTGGGCATGGTGGTGCAATCGGCTTGCCTGGCCCACGACATTGGCACCCCGCCGGGCGGTCATTCCGGCGAAGACGCCATTCGCTATTGGTTCCAGCAGGCCGCCGGGCGTGGCTGGCTCGATGCCATGAGCGAAGCCGAGCGCAACGACTTCCTCAACTTCGAAGGCAACGCCCAGGGCTTCCGCGTCCTTACCCAACTTGAATACCATCAGTTCGACGGCGGAACCCGGCTGACCTATGCCACCCTCGGCACTTACCTGAAATACCCCTGGACCGCCCGTCACGCCGACTCCCTGGGCTACAAGAAGCATAAGTTCGGTTGCTACCAGAGCGAACTGCCACTGTTGGAACAGATTGCCCACAAGCTCGGCTTGCCACAGATCGAGGATCAACGCTGGGCACGGCATCCCTTGGTGTATCTGATGGAGGCCGCCGATGACATCTGCTACGCGCTGATCGACCTGGAAGACGGCGTGGAGATGGACCTCCTGGAATACCCTCAGGTGGAATCGCTGCTCCTGGACCTGGTGGGCGACGATCTTCCGGACACCTACCGGCAGCTCGGGCCGCAGGACTCTCGGCGGCGCAAGCTGGCGATCCTGCGGGGCAAGGCCATCGAACACCTGACCAACGCCGCCGCCCGGGCGTTTGTCGAGCAGCAGGAAGCGTTGCTGGCCGGCACGCTGCCAGGAGACCTGGTGGAACATATGCACGGCCCGGCAAAACGTTGCGTGTTGAATGCCAAGGACATGGCACGGCGGAAAATCTTCCAGGACAAGCGCAAGACCCTGCATGAAATCGGTGCCTACACCACGTTGGAAATCCTGCTCAACGGCTTTTGCGGCGCCGCCCTCGAACAGCACGGCGGGCGCACGCCTTCGTTCAAGAATCGACGCATCCTCGACCTGCTGGGGAACAATGCGCCGGATCCCAACGGCCCTTTGCATGGTGCGTTCTTGCGCATGATCGATTTCATCGCCGGCATGACTGACAGCTACGCCAGCGAGATGGCCCAGGAGATGACGGGCCGTACGCGTCAATAAAAGGCGTGGAGTCGACGGTGTGCGGCACCTGGCACAAAACCTGTGGGAGCGAGCTTGCTCGCGATGGCGGTAAATCTGTGCTCATCGATGCAGGATGTGCCACCGTCATCGCGAGCAAGCTCGCTCCCACGGGAATGGCGATGAATGTGAATTTTGTAGCGCTGCGCCACAGGAAGTTGGAACTAGATAAATAAATGTATGGCTTACACACACCTTGATTTAAACGCTTCCTTTGTTTGCGCAAAACACACAATCAAAGAAATATTCCTTCACACATTGCCAACACCTACCCGTCTTTATTGTCATCCACCTACTAAAAAACCGTTTACGTCGTAATATCTTGCCTCTTTTTTTGTAGGAAACTTCTGAAATTGAAGTTGCATGCCTGTCTCTTCGTACGGCCCTGGCTATAAGTGGGCTAAGGTGCGCGCTTTATTCAAGTTCGCAGGGTAATTTATTCATGAACTCCGTTTTCATTGTCGACGATCATCCGGTCATTCGCCTCGCCGTTCGCATGCTCCTGGAACATGAGGGTTATAAGGTCGTAGGAGAAACTGACAACGGCGTCGACGCGATGCAAATGGTGCGCGAGTGCATGCCAGACCTGGTTATCCTGGACATCAGCATCCCCAAACTCGACTGGCTGGAAATCCTGTCACGCTTCAACGCCATGCCCACGCCGCTCAAGACGTTGGTGCTCACGGCACAATCGCCGACGCTCTTCGGGATCCGATGCATGCAATCCGGTGCCTCTGGTTACGTTTGTAAGCAGGAAGACCTCAGCGAACTCGTCAGTGCGATCAAAGCGGTATTGTCCGGCTACAACTATTTTCCCAGCCAGGCGCTGAACCCGGTACGCCCGGATGATCCACGCAGTGTAGAGCTGGACCTTTTCAAAAGCGTCAACGATCGGGAACTGATGGTGTTGCAACTTTTCGCCCAGGGCCGTACCAACAAGGAAATAGCCAAGGGGATGTTTCTCAGCAATAAAACCGTCAGCACTTATAAAAAACGTTTGATGCAGAAACTCAAGGTCAAGTCCCTGGTCGAGCTGATTGAAATGGCGAAGCGCAACGCGCTGGTGTGAGAAACAGCATGCTCAGACGCATAACCGAATGTCTCTTGCTGATCAGCGTAGCGTTGTACGCAGGAGCGCTCGCGGCGACGCCAGAGACGCCCGGGCAATACACGCTGCTGGGTCGGTCGTCCACGGCTCAGGCCGAAATCAAGCTCGATGACGTTCACCGCGCCTGGCTAAAAGACCGACAGGAATTGGTCCTGGGAACCTCCGCACCGGATTATCCGCCCTTCGATCTCTCCGCCAGTGGACGCGACTACGAAGGCCTGACCGCCGACTATGCCAACCTCGTCGCCAAGGCCACCGGCCGGCCCATCAGCGTCCTGCGCTTCGCTTCCCGTGAGGCCGCCATGGCGGCTCTCAAGAACGGGCACATCGACATGCTTGGCACCGCCAACGGTTTCGAAGCCCGCGACCCCGACATTGTGCTATCGACGCCATACGCGGTGGACCAACCCGTGCTCGTCACCCGAACGAATGAAAGCCGATCCCTGAATGAAGACCTCAAGGGGTTGCGGCTGAGCATGGTCTATCACTACCTGCCGCTGCGGGAAATCGAAAAACTCTACCCCAACGCGATCATCACCACCTACCCGTCCTACCAGAACGCCATCAATGCCGTCGCCTTTGGCCAGGCCGATGTATTTCTCGGCGATACCCTGTCCACCCACTACATGATCAGCAAGGGCTACCTGAGCAATATCCGCATGGCCAGCTTCGGCAAGCATGAAACCTATGGATTCGGTTTCGCCGTACGCCGTGGCGATACCCGCTTGCTGGAAATCATCAACACCATACTGAACCAGGTCCCCATTGCCGAGCAGGCGGCCATCTCCAAACGCTGGAGTGCGGGCAGCGACCTGTACCTCACCGATCACCGGGTACAACTGACCGACCGCGAGCAACGTTGGCTGGACAGGCATCCGGTGGTCCGGGTGGTGGTGAACGAAACCTCCGCCCCCTTCACCTTCTTCGATTCGGACGGCGATTTTCGCGGCATCAGTGCCGACCTGCTTGAACTGATCCGGTTGCGCACCGGCTTGCGCCTGGACATCCAGCGCCGCCAGAACGACAGTGAGATGATCGCTGCCGTCCTGAACGATCAAGCCGACATGATCGCCGCACTGTTGCCCAGCAGTGAACGGCAACGCCAGTTGAAATTCAGCCGCCCCTACATCGACAGCGCGTTCGTCCTGCTGACCCGCAAACAGTCCGACACCCCCACGACACTCGACCAGTTCGGCCAAGCCAGCCTGGCGATCGCCAAAGGCAACCCCGTCATTGACTGGCTACGCAGCCAGTACCCGAATATCCGGATCATCGAAACGGACGGCTCCGTGCGCGCCGTGGAAATGCTCGCCCATGGCCAGGTCGACGGCAGCGTGCACTCGCAGGTGATGGCCAACTACTTCATCGCCTCCCATGCGTGGCGGGACAGGTTGCAAATCAGCAGCACGGTGGGCACCCAGCAAGCCCTGTTCGCGCTGGCCACCGCCAGACACGCCAGCGAGTTGAACGCCATCCTCGACAAGGCCCTGACCAGCATCGACCCTGACGAACTGGGCGTCATCAACAACCGCTGGCGCGGTTACGTCTCGCCCTCGGAACACACCTGGCGCACCTATAACCACCTGTTCTTCCAGGTCGTCGCGGGTGTGGGCCTGTTGCTGCTGCTGTCCCTGGCCTGGAACGCCTACATGCGGCGCCAGATCAGGCCACGTCAACGGGCGGATCTGGCCCTCAACGATCACCTGGAATTCATGCAGGCACTGCTCAACGGCACCCCGCACCCCATCTACGTGAGGGATCGCAACGGTATCCTGCAAAGCTGCAACGACAGTTACCTGGAAGCGTTCAACGCCAGGCGTGAAGACGTCATCGGCAAGGACTCGATGCCAGGCTCCATGAGCAACGCCTTCGAAGCGCAGGAGTACCAGGCGGACTACCAACGCGTCATGGCCGAAGGCAGCGCCCTGATCGTCGACCGCCCCCTGCACATCGGCGACCGGAAGCTGACGATCTATCACTGGATCCTCCCCTACCGAAACTCCGCCGCCGAAGTGCAAGGCATCATCGGCGGCTGGATCGACATCAGTGAACGACGGCAGTTATTCGAGGAATTGCGCGCGTCCAAGCAACGGGCCGATGACGCGAACCGCGCCAAAAGCACGTTCCTCGCCACCATGAGCCATGAAATCCGCACCCCCATGAACGCGGTGATCGGCATGCTCGAGCTGGCCCTGAAACACGCCGACAAGGGCCACCTGGACCGCTCGACCATCGAAGTCGCGTACGAGTCGGCGTCCGGCATGCTCGAGCTGATCGGCGATATCCTCGACATCGCCCGTATCGAATCCGGCCATCTGAGCCTGGCCCCCGAACGCGTCAATCTCAGGGCCCGGCTGCAATCGGTCATTCGGGTCTTCGAGGGCGTGGCCCGGCAAAAAAACCTGGTGTTGTCGTTGCAGTTCGACGCCGCCGAGGGAAACCCTGACGTGTCGGTAGACCCCTTGCGATTCAAGCAGGTGCTGTCGAACCTGATCAGCAATGCCCTTAAATTTACCGAGCAGGGCCAGGTCGTGGTCAAGGTCCGGCTATCGCCAACCGAGCGGGACGACGTCCTGGACATGCACCTGGAAGTCAACGACAGCGGCATCGGCATCGGCCCGGCCGACCTGCATCGATTGTTCGAGCCTTTTGCCCAGGTCGATAACAGCAGCCGGATGGCCCGCAAAGGCGCGGGACTTGGGCTGGTGATCAGTCGCAACCTGTGCCAGATGATGGGCGGCAACCTCCATATGAGCAGCCAACCCGGCGTCGGCACCCAGGTCCAGGTCCGGCTGCAACTCACCGTCCTGTCAACGGCGCCGGTCAGCGCGCCACTGGAACCGGTCATCGAAACGGCACAGGCCATCTTGAACGTCCTGATCGTGGACGATCACCCGGCCAACCGCCTGCTGATGTCCCAGCAATTGGAATACCTCGGCCATCACTACCAGGTCGCCCACGATGGCGCCCACGGGCTTGAGGTTTGGCAAAAAGGCGATTTCGATCTGGTCATTGCCGATTGCAACATGCCCATCATGAGCGGCTACGAACTGGCCCGGTCGATTCGTCGCGAGGAGGCCGAACAGCGACGGGCGCCCTGCACCGTCCTGGGGTTCACCGCCAATGCCCAGCCGGAGGAAAAACAACGCTGCCTGGACGCCGGAATGGATGATTGCCTGTTCAAACCGATCAGCCTGAGCGCCCTGAGCCAGTGGATCAAGACCGTCAAACCGGTCGACCATCCAGCGGTTTTCTCCCTCCACAGCCTCCAGGCGTTGACCGGCGGCGACCCTTCGTCGAACCGGCGCCTGCTGGCTGAGTTACTCAGCAGCAGCCGCGCGGATCGCCAGGAGTTGCTCGACGTCGCCCGGGGAGCGAACCGGCAAGCGCTGACCGAAACGGCGCACAAGATCAAAGGCGTCGCCCGCATCGTCCAGGCGACCTCTTTGATCCAGCGGTGCGAGGCGCTGGAACAGGCGTGTCATCAGGCACAGGCACCTGAACGCATCAGCGACTGTATCGATGCCCTCGACCGCGCCATGACCGAACTGGAACGGGCCTTGGAAACGGAAATCGCCAAGGCAAAATAACCCAGTGTTTACTATGCTATTCGCTCAGCAGTGCGTACCTGGGGGGTTCTCGATCGGTTTCCCTTGCACGCGGAAACACCCATCGAGAACGCCCCCTGCCCCCATGGAGTGACTGCAATGCCCAGCGCACCGCGTCCGGACAAACGCCGGTTCCCCCTGCACGTCCATATCAGCGTGATGTTTACCCTGCTTTTGTTGTTGACCGGGGTGGTGCTGGGTATTTTCAACTCCCGACATACCACGCAAATCATCCTCTCCAGCAGCGAAAAACTGTTCAACCGCATTGAGCAGGATGTGCGCCTGGACCTGTATGACACCTACGAACCCATCCGCCACCTGTTGAGCCTGTTGGCCGATTACCCGGCGACGCGCACGCCGCAGATGGCGCAACGCCTGGCCCTGCTCGCACCCTTCAGCCAGGCACTGCGGGACAACCCGAACCTGGCGTCGTTGTACCTGGGCGATCAGCGTGGCAATTTCCTGATGGTTCGGCCATTGCGCACCGCAGCCCTGAGAACCGCCCTGCAGGCACCCGCCGAGGCGGCCTATCAAGTCTGGACCGTCGAGCGAGCCTCCGAGCAAGGCCCGGTCCATTCCCAGTCGCTGTTCTACGACGAGACCCTGACGCTCATCGAGCGTCGGGACATCGCCGACGAAACCTACGATCCGCGCAGTCGGGGCTGGTTTCGCAGCGCCGCCGACAGCACCGAGCAGATCACCACCGAACCCTACGTTTTTTTCTCCACCCACAATGTCGGCACCACCCTGGCCCGACGTAGCGGCGAGCAGGCGGTCATCGGCGCCGACCTGACCCTGGCGGCCCTGTCCCAGACCCTGGCCAAGCACAAGGTCACCACCGGCACCGAAATCGTCCTGCTCGACCCCAAGGGCAACGCCGTGGGTTATCCCGACCGCGACCGGCTGCTCGCCGACGCCCAGTCCGCGCGCCTGATCAAGGCCCGCGACCTCAGCCCGGCCATCGCCGCCGTCCTCGATGACAACGCTGACACGACCCGCCTGGAAGCGGCTGGACGCCAGTGGATCGTTTCCCGCAGCCACATGCAGGAAGGCGGGCCCCAAGGCCTGGAACTGGCGTTGCTGGTGCCTGAAGACGAGCTGCTGGACAACGCTTATCGCATGCGCTGGCAAGGCGCGCTCATCACCCTCGCCACCCTGCTGCTGTGCCTGCCCCTGGGCTGGTTGACGTCGAGGATCCTGGTCAAGCCGTTGCGCGAACTGGTGCAGGAAGCCGACGCCATTCGCAGCTTCGATTTCAACTACCCGGTGTCACGCCGCTCCCCGGTGCTGGAGGTCGACCAGTTGAGCGTCTCGATGGCACGCATGAAAGAGACCCTGGCAAGTTTCTTTGAAATCACCGCCAGCCTGCGCGCCGAAACACGCTTCATCCCACTGCTGGAGCGGGTGTTGTTCGAAACCGTAAAAATCGGCCAGGCCCAGGCCGGCCTGATCTACCTGCGCGAGAACGACGACAATCGGCTCAAGCCCTACGGGCTGGTGATCGATGGCACGCCCAGGGACCTCGAAACCTTCAAGCTGCGCAGTCTTGAGTTGCAGGCGGGCGACAGCCCGCAATGGCTCCGGCAACTGGCCGTCTCGGACAATCTGGTGACCTCCCTGGGCTTCGAGCAGGCCGCCGACCTGCAGGGCATCCTGCGGGCACTGGACTCGCCTCGGGCCCACCTGATTGGTATCCGCCTGCGCAATCGTCACCAGGAAACCGTCGGCGTGTTGGTGTTGCTGATCACCGACAGCGGCACCGAAGCCGACCTGGAAAAACTCCAGCCCGACCGCATCGCCTTCCTCCAGGCCGTGTCCGGCGCCGCCACCGTGAGCATCGAGGGCCAGCGCCTGCAAGCCAAGCAAAAACAACTGCTGGACGCTTTTATCCAACTGCTGGCTGGCGCGATCGATGCCAAGAGTCCCTACACCGGTGGCCATTGCCAGCGGGTGCCGGTCCTGACCCTGATGCTCGCCCAGGCCGCCGCCGCCAGCCAGGCGCCGGCCTTCGACGCCTATCGGCCCACAGAGGATGAATGGGAGGCCCTGCACATCGCTGCCTGGCTGCACGACTGCGGCAAGGTCACCACCCCTGAATACGTCGTCGACAAAGCCACCAAACTGGAAACCCTGCACGACCGGATCCACGAAATACGCACCCGCTTCGAAGTGCTCAAGCGCGACGCCTGGATCGATTACTGGCGGGCCGTGGCAAACGGTGGCGAGTCGTCATCCCTGGCGCAACAGCGTGACGCGACGTTGACCGCCCTGGATGACGACTTTGCTTTCGTCGCGCGCTGCAACCTGGGCTCCGAAGCCATGGCCGAGGCCGACCTGCAACGCTTGCAACACATCGCGCAACGCCCATGGACCCGGACCCTCGATGATCGCCTGGGGGTTTCCTGGGAAGAGAACCGGCGCCAGGCCCGCACGCCCAAGCCGACGCTACCGGTCACCGAGCCGCTGTTGGCGGACAAGCCCGAGCACCTGTTCGAGCGCCACGCGGCCGAACTGATCCCGGCGGACAACCCGTGGGGTTTCCAGCTCGATGTGCCGGCCTGGAAATACAACCGCGGCGAGCTCTACAACCTCAGCATCATGCGTGGCACGCTGACCCGCGAGGAGCGCTACGACATCAACCATCACATGGTGCAGACGATCCTGATGCTCAGCCAGCTGCCCTTTCCCAGCCACCTGAACAATGTGGCGGAGATCGCCGGCGGTCATCACGAGAAGATGGACGGCAGCGGTTATCCCAAGCGCCTCAAACGCGAGGAAATGAGCCTGCCGGCACGCATGATGGCGATTGCCGACATCTTCGAAGCACTGACAGCGGCCGACCGCCCCTACAAGAAAGCAAAGAAGCTGAGCGAGGCCCTGGGCATCATGGCCACCATGTGCCGTGACGCCCATATCGATCCCGAACTGTTCGGGCTGTTCATCGAGGAAAAGATCTACCTGAGCTACGCCGAGCAGTTCCTCGACCCGCACCAGATCGATGAAGTCGACCCCGACAGCCTGCTGGCCAAGGCCGGGCTGAAGGCATGAAAGCAATCCCTGTAGGAGCTGCCGAGCGAAGCGAGGCTGCGATCTTTCCCCTGACACTTGAATCTCAAGCGAACAATCAAAGGATCAAAAGATCGCAGGCTTCGCCAGCTCCTACTGGACGTGGGTCAGCAATCCGTCAGGCGCAGGAAGATCGCAGCCAACGCTTCAATGCCGGCCTGATCATGCTCGCTGAAACGCGACAATTTCGGGCTATCCAGGTCGAGCACGCCGATCAGGCGCCCGTCCTTGACCAGCGGCACCACCAGCTCGCTGTTCGACGCACTGTCGCAGGCGATGTGCCCAGGGAAGGCATGGACATCTTCGACGCGCTGGGTCTGCCGGGTCGCTGCCGCCGTGCCGCAGACGCCGCGGCCAAAGGGAATCCGCACGCAGGCGATCTGGCCCTGGAACGGCCCCAGGACCAGTTCTTCATTGCGATTGAGGTAAAAACCAGCCCAGTTCAGGTCTTCCAGTTGCGTGAACAGAAAGGCCGAGAACTGCGCGGCATTGGCGATGAAATCACGCTCATCGGCCAGCAAGGATTCCAGCTGTGCCGATAACAAGGCGTAGCCATCGAGGCCTTCTCCGGCAGCGTTCAAATCGATCATGCCTTGTGCTCCAACAATTTCAGGCCGACCCAGTAACGGGCAAACTGATAAGCGCAACGTCCGTTGCGGTTGCCGCGACCGGTTGCCCAGCGCACGGCCTGTATCTCCAGGGCTTCATCGCGCTCCCAGGCCAGCCCGGCCTTGGCCGCCAGTTCGCCGATCCAGTGTTCCACGACGTCGAGGAAATGCTCCTGGGTAAACGGATAAAACGACAGCCACAAACCAAAGCGGTCGGACAAGGCGATCTTGTCCTCCACTGCTTCGCTGGGGTGAAGTTCGCCGTCGACCCGCTTCCAGTTCTCGTTGTCGCTTTCCTTTTCCGGCACCAGGTGACGACGGTTGGACGTGGCATACAGCAGCACGTTGTCCGGCGCCTGTTCCAGCGAACCATCCAACACGCTCTTGAGCACGCGGTAATCGCCTTCGCCGGACTCGAACGACAAGTCATCGCAGAACAACACGAAGCGCTGTGGCAGTTTCGCAACCTGCTCGACCACCCGGGGCAAGTCGGCCAGGTGATCGCGTTCGATCTCGATCAACCGCAGGCCATGCTGGGCATGTTCGGCCAACAGGGCGCGCACCAGGGACGATTTGCCGGTGCCACGCGAGCCCCAGAGCAAGGCATGGTTGGCGGGCATGCCATCAATGAACTGCCGCGTGTTGCGCCCCAGTTGTTCGACCTGGCGATCCACGCCGATCAGGTCCGACAGGCGCATGTCGAGGCTGACTTGCAGCGGCAGCAGGTAGCCGCTGCGCCCGTCCCGCTGCCAGCGGGCGGCCAGGGTCTGGGACCAGTCGATGGTGGGCCGGGGCGCCGGCAGCAACGGCTCGATCCGGGCCAGCACGGCATCGGCGCGCTCAAGAAAAGCATTCAATCGCGAGTCCACGTCTTCTCCTCGGACAGGTTCACAGTAATGATGGCGCTCCAGCAACGAAACGCCGTATCCAATGGCGGGTCTACTTCACACAAAACCAACCGGTTGCACCGGTATTCAGAGATGATCAGCTATGCTTGACCGGCGAAGGGAAACGTAAGTGGTTCATCACTCCATGGACATCCGATTCACCCAACGGCTTTCCTATAAGCAGGCCCGCCTGACCGTCCTGGTGGGCTTCGTGCTGGGCACTTTGCTCAGCCTGATGCAGATCGGCATCGATTATGCCAGCGAAGACGCGTCGATCAACCGTGAAATCCTGTCGTTGCTGGAAATCAGCCACAACCCGGCCTCGCGCATCGCCTACAACATCGACGCCGAACTCGCCCAGGAGCTGTCCATGGGCCTGTTGCGCTCACCGGCCATCATCGGGGCCGAGCTGATCGACAACAACAATACCGTGCTGGCCAGCGTCAAGCGGCCCGAGCTGCAAAGCAGCTACCGGTTCATCAGCGACTTCCTGTTCGGCGCCCAGCGTCAGTTCGAGGACCGGCTCTACCTGGATCATTTGCCCGGCGAATCCCTGGGCATACTGCGACTGGACGTCGACACCTATGCGTTCGGCAGCCGTTTCCTGCGCCGCGCCGAGGTCACCTTGCTCAACGGTTTCGCCCGCAGCCTGATCCTGACCGGGCTGCTGCTGGCGCTGTTCTACGTGATGCTGACCAAGCCCCTGGTGCGGGTCATTCGCGAGTTGAGCAGCCGCGATCCAAGCAGCAACGAACAGAACCGCCTGGAATGCCCTTCCGGCCACCAGTCCGATGAAATCGGCGTGCTGGTGTCCGTCGCCAACCAGCAGTTCGAAAATATCTCCACGGAAATTCAACAACGGCGCACGGCCGAAAATCGCCTCACTGAATACCTGGCGCAGCTGGAGAACATCGTCTCGGCACGCACCGCCGAACTCAAGGCCATCAACGCCCGCCTCAGCCAGTCCAACGAGGAATTGGAGGTAGCCCGGCGCACGGCCCTGGACATGGCCGAAGCCCGCTCCGTGTTCCTCGCCAACATGAGCCATGAGATCCGCACGCCGCTCAACGGCCTGCTGGGGATGATCGCCCTGTCCCTGGACGGTCCCCTGACGGCCGAGCAACAGCAGCAGCTCTCGATTGCCCATGACTCGGGCAAGGTACTGGTCGAACTGCTCAACGACATCCTTGACCTGTCGAAATTCGACGCCGGTCAACTGGAACTCGAACACATCCCGTTCGACCTCGGCGCCCTGGTGGAGGACACCGCCAACCTGCTTTCCCAGAACGCGGCCCCCAGTGTCGAACTGGCTTGCCTGATCGAGCCGCAGTTCCCGGCACAAGTCATCGGCGACCCGACCCGGGTGCGCCAGATCGTCAGCAACCTGCTGTCCAACGCATTGAAGTTCACGCGCTTTGGCCGGGTCGACGTCAAGTTGAGCCATTACGAAGGCGGCGTGCGAATCGAAGTCTGCGACACCGGTATCGGTATTCCCCAGGAGGCCCAAGCGCGGATCCTGCAACCGTTCACCCAGGCCGGGGCCGGGATTACCCGTCAGTTTGGCGGCACCGGGCTGGGACTGGCATTGACCTACAACCTCTGCGAAGCCATGCAGGGCCGATTGACGATCAGTTCCGAAGCCGGCTTCGGCAGTCAGTTCTGTGCAGAGCTGCCGCTGCCCTGCCATCTTCCGGCAACGCCGGTCGAACCGCTGCACGGCAATGTCGTCGCCATCACCGCCAGCAGCAGCGGCCTGGCCGAGTTGCTAGGCATGCTACTGCCGGGATGGGGCCTGGATTATGTGCGGCGCTCCATCGATGACGGGCTGCTGGGGCTCAAGCCTGAGGTGCTGATCACTGACTGCCCGGAGTGCCTGTTCAACCTGCGACCGACCTTTGATGCGCCGATCCTGCTGGTGACCGCCTATGGCAGCTTCATGCCCAGCGAAGAAGCGGCTGCCCTCGCACCGCTGATACAACAGGCCCGACCATTGGCACGCCATGCGCTGTACCAGATCCTGCGACGCGCCATGCAAAACGAGGCGACCATCATCAACGAGGCACAGATCGAAACCCTGGTGCCGTCCAGGCGCGGACAGGTATTGCTGGTGGAGGACAATCCGGTTAACCAACTGGTGGCCAAGGGCATGTTGGTCAAGTTGGGCTGTGAAGTCACCGTCGCAGCCCACGGCGTCGAAGCCCTGGATCAACTGGAACAGCGGGTGTTCGACCTGGTGTTGATGGACTGCAACATGCCAGTGATGGACGGTTACGAAGCCAGCCGGCAGATTCGCCGCAGCGGACGCTGGTCGGACCTGCCGATCGTTGCACTGACGGCCAACGCGATGCCCGAGGAACGTGAGCGCTGCCGGGCGGCCGGCATGAACGATTACCTGTCCAAGCCGTTCCGCCGCGAAGAACTGGCGGCCGTGCTGGACCAGTGGGTGCCCACTACGTCAGCGCTTTGATCTGGCCCAGCAAATGATCGAGACCGTCTCGCAACGCGCCCAGGCGGTCCAGATCGACACCGCTGTCGCACAACAGGCGGGCCTTGAGCGGGCCGACCTGCTCGCGCAAGGCCCGCCCCGCAGCCGACAGGCTCAAGTGCACCTCCCGCTCGTCCCGGGCTGAACGCTGGCGCTGGACCAGGTCCAACTGCTCCAGGCGCTTGAGCAGCGGCGTCAGCGTGCCGGAATCCAGCAGCAAACGCTCACCCAGGGCCTTGACCGTCGGCTGTGGTGGGGCCGTGTCCTGCCACTCCCACAACACCAGCATCGCCAGGTATTGCGGATAGGTCAGGCCAAGTTGATCGAGCATCGGCTTGTAGCCACGGATCACCGCACGGGAAGCGGCGTACAGCTTGAAGCACAACTGGCTGTCGAGCTTCAACGAATCGGCTGACAGATCATTCATTTGAGCAGTGCTTCGATCTCGCCGGTCAGGTCCTGGGGTTTGGTGGTCGGGGCAAAACGCTTGACCACCTGACCGTCCTTGCCGATCAGGAACTTGGTGAAATTCCACTTGATGCCTTTGGACCCCAGCACGCCAGGGGCTCGCTGCTTAAGCTGGACGAACAGCGGATGGGCGTTGGCGCCGTTGACTTCGACTTTCTTGAACAGGGGAAAACTCACGCCGAAATTCAGTTCGCAGAACTCGGTGATCGCCCCTTCATTGCCCGGCTCTTGCTTGCCGAACTGGTTGCAGGGAAAGCCCAGCACCACCAGGCCTTGGTCCTTGTAGGTCTGCCACAACGCCTCCAGCCCTTTGTACTGCGGGGTAAATCCGCACTGGCTGGCCGTGTTGACCACCAGCACAGCCTTGCCGGCGAAATCAGCGAGGGTCTTTTGCTCACCCTTGATGGTGGTGCACGGGATGCTCAGCAGGTTGTCGCTCATGGCAAGACTCCGGATTGGAAGAAGAGGACGAAGAAGATAGCGAGCAATTAAATTGTATGCAATCTAATTGTTCGCCCCACGGCCTTGAGAACCTACGGGACTCTGTGGCGAGGGAGCTTGCTCCCGCTCGGCGGCGCAGCCGTCGTAAACCGGCCGACACGGTCTTTCTGAAAAATCGCGCCAAGCCGTTTTGGGGCGGCTGCGCCACCCAGCGGGAGCAAGCTCCCTCGCCACAGGGGAGTTGTGATGAACAGTCCCTAGCGAGGGACCAGGTCCAGGCACACCGAATTGATGCAGTACCGCAGCCCCGTAGGCGGCGGACCGTCGGGGAAGACATGGCCCAGGTGGGCATCGCATTGGGCGCAGACCACCTCGGTGCGGATCATGCCGTGGCTGGCGTCCCTTACCTCTACCACCGCGCTGCCTTCGATCGGCGCGTAGAAACTCGGCCAGCCACAGCCCGAATCGAATTTGGTCTGCGAATCGAACAACGGCTCGTTGCAGCAGATGCAGTGGTACACACCGTCAGTCTTGGTGGCGTTGTATTTGCCGGAGAACGGCCGCTCGGTGCCCTTCAATCGACAGACGTTGTACTGCTCCGGGTCGAGCATGGCGCGCCATTCTTCAAGGGTTTTCTGCAACTTTTCCATCGTCCTACCTCGGCAATTGAAAAAGCCCGATCCGACGCTTTTCCGCAGATCGGGCGGCACGTATGATTGCGCCTCGTCAGACGCCAGTCTGGCAGTCACGTCATGCGCATTCAAACGGATTGTGGCGCCTATACCGCGTCAGGCCTGGGCACAGACGCAGGATCCCCAGTACGGTAGTTCACACGCCGCCTGGATCGTTCATTTTCGGGAACACATCGCCATGCAGGTCAGCAAATCGAACAAGCTCGCCAACGTCTGCTACGACATTCGCGGCCCGGTGCTCAAGCACGCCAAACGCCTGGAAGAGGAAGGCCATCGCATCCTCAAGCTGAACATCGGCAACCCGGCGCCCTTTGGTTTCGAAGCGCCCGATGAAATCCTCCAGGACGTCATCCGCAACCTGCCGACCGCCCAGGGCTACAGCGACTCCAAGGGCCTGTTCAGCGCGCGCAAGGCCGTGATGCAGTATTACCAGCAAAAGCAGGTCGAAGGGATCGGCATCGAGGACATCTACCTGGGCAACGGCGTGTCCGAGCTGATCGTGATGTCCATGCAGGCCCTGCTCAACAACGGCGACGAAGTACTGGTGCCGGCACCGGACTATCCGCTGTGGACCGCTGCCGTGAGTCTGTCCGGCGGCAACCCGGTGCATTACCTGTGCGACGAACAGGCCAACTGGTTCCCCGACCTGGCGGACATCAAGGCCAAGATCACGCCCAATACCAAGGCATTGGTGATCATCAACCCGAACAATCCGACCGGCGCCGTGTATTCCAGGGAAGTGTTGCTGGGCATGCTGGAACTGGCCCGCCAGCACAACCTGGTGGTGTTCTCCGACGAAATCTACGACAAGATCCTCTACGACGATGCCGTGCACGTGTGCACCGCATCCCTGGCGCCGGACCTGCTGTGCCTGACCTTCAACGGCCTGTCCAAATCCTATCGGGTTGCCGGTTTCCGCTCCGGCTGGATCGCCATCTCCGGGCCCAAGCACCATGCCCAGAGCTACATCGAAGGCATCGACATGCTGGCCAACATGCGCCTGTGTGCCAACGTGCCGAGCCAGCACGCGATCCAGACGGCACTGGGCGGCTACCAAAGCATCAACGACCTGGGCCTGCCCCAGGGCCGGCTGCTGGAACAACGCAATCGCACCTGGGAATTGCTCAACGACATTCCCGGCGTCAGTTGTGTCAAGCCCATGGGCGCGCTGTATGCCTTCCCACGGATCGACCCGAAGGTCTGCCCGATCCACAACGATGAAAAATTCGTCCTCGACCTGCTGCTGTCCGAGAAGCTGCTGGTGGTCCAGGGTACGGCATTCAACTGGCCGTGGCCGGACCACTTCCGCGTCGTGACCCTGCCGCGGGTCGATGACCTCGACCAGGCCATTGGCCGGATCGGCAACTTCCTCAAGTCCTACCGTCAATAAGCCGGACTGCGTGCGAGGCGTCCTCACCTCGCACGCTGTTTGATTCAGCAACATATCCGTTCGGGCCGGTTTCGTCGGGCCTTCTACACTCGGTGCAGGACGGCCAACGTGCAGCGGGGCTCAACGTTCACGGGGCGCAGGCAGCGCATTTCTTTTCCCTTGTCACTTTCAGAAAAGTCTTTCAAACATTTAGGACGGCTGTAGGACACAGTTTGAAATAGTCGGCGAGTTGAATAGCCTGCGGCAGCACCTTATATACCCCGCATAACGCTACATCTTTAGCATGAGGAGATTTTCACAACCATGATGCGCATCCTGCTGTTCTTGGCCACTAACCTGGCGGTCGTGCTGATTGCCAGCATCACCCTGAGCCTCTTCGGCTTCAACGGGTTCATGGCGGCCAATGGGGTTGACCTCAACCTCACTCAGCTGCTGATCTTCTGTGCGGTGTTCGGTTTCGCCGGTTCCCTGTTCTCGCTGTTCATCTCCAAGTGGATGGCGAAGATGAGCACCGGCACCCAGATCATCAGCCAGCCGCGCACGCGTCACGAACAATGGCTGTTGCAGACAGTCGAGCAGTTGTCCCGCGAAGCCGGTATCAAGATGCCGGAAGTCGGTATCTTCCCGGCCTACGAGGCCAACGCCTTCGCCACCGGCTGGAATAAGAACGACGCCCTGGTCGCCGTCAGCCAAGGTTTACTCGAGCGGTTCTCGCCCGATGAAGTCAAGGCCGTGCTGGCCCACGAGATCGGCCACGTCGCCAACGGCGACATGGTGACCCTGGCGTTGATCCAGGGCGTGGTGAACACCTTCGTGATGTTCTTCGCCCGGATCATCGGTAACTTCGTCGACAAGGTGATCTTCAAGAACGAAGAAGGCCAGGGCATCGCCTACTACGTGGCGACCATCTTCGCCGAGCTGGTACTGGGCATCCTCGCCAGCGCCATCGTCATGTGGTTCTCGCGCAAACGCGAGTTCCGCGCCGACGACGCCGGTGCACGCCTGGCCGGCACCAGCGCCATGATCGGCGCCCTGCAGCGCCTGCGCGCCGAGCAAGGCCTGCCGGTGCACATGCCCGATACCCTGAATGCCTTTGGCATCAACGGTGGCATCAAGCAGGGCCTGGCTCGCATGTTCATGAGCCACCCGCCGCTGGAAGAGCGTATTGACGCACTGCGTCGTCGGGGCTGACAGGTTCGAGCGTACTGCTGTTCACTTAAAAAAACGGCGATTCTCCAGAAATGGGAAACGCCGTTTTTTTGGGTTTTACGCAGCCATTCCGGCCTTTTCTGGTCTGGTGATCATGTGTTGTTGATCAGGCCCCCATCGCGAGCAAGCTCGCTCCCACAGGGGAACTTGGGTAACCACAGGTTTTGTGTTCACAACCCATCCAATGTGGGAGCGAGCTTGCTCGCGATGGGGCCGCCTCAACCGACACATCAACGGCTGGAAATCCAATACACGCGCTCATCCAGCCGCTTCACACCCGCCTGCAAGAACTTCCAGCTCTCCCCCAACACATCCTGCTCCTGCAAGACCTCCAGCCGCCAGGCACCTCCCAGCAGCCGCTGCACCTCATCATCTCCCACGGAAACCGGTGGGCCAGGCATTTCATCCTGGTTGTAATCCAAGGTAATCAACAAGCCGACGCCGTCGGGCAAAATCTTCTGCAGATGGGCCGCGTACCGTGCCCGCATCGGCACCGGCAAGGCGATCAACGCGGCGCGGTCGTACAGCCCCGTGCAATCGGCAACATCCTGCGGGCCCAGGGCAAAGAAATCACCGCAGCGAATCTCGATATCACCGGCACGGAACACCCTGAAAACCCCCTCTTCGCTCACCACCGGCTCAAGCTGATGCTCAAGGAAAAAATCAGTGGCGGCTTTCTCCGACAGTTCCACGCCCAATACCGAATATCCTTGATGAGCGAGCCACAACAGATCCAGGCTCTTCCCACACAGCGGCACCAGCACCCGACTGCCCTGGGCCAATCCCAGTTGCGGCCAGAACCGTTGCAGGTAGGGGTTCACCTCCGGCAAGTGAAAACCGATCTGGTTCGTTGACCAGCGCTTGTGCCAAAACTCGGGCTCCATGATTCACTCCAAAAAATCGATCAAAACGGGTTAAAACTTATATTAGATTTAGATCATAGACCTGACGGAAGATGACCCATCTTAACGCTCAGGAGTCCGTTCATGCTGCCCAGCCTGTTTATCTCCCATGGCTCACCGATGCTCGCCCTGGAGCCCGGCGCCAGCGGCCCGGCGCTGGCCAGCCTTGCCGCGCAATTGCCCAAGCCCAAGGCCATCGTCATCGTCTCCGCCCACTGGGAAAGCAATGACCTGCTGGTCAGCGCCAACCCGCAACCGCGTACCTGGCACGACTTCGGTGGTTTTCCACCGGCGCTGTATGAAGTGCAATACCCCGCGCCAGGCAATCCTCAACTGGCGACGCGAGTAGCAGACATGCTCAACACAGCCCACCTGCCGGCCCGCCTCGACCCTCAACGGCCCTCCGACCATGGCGTCTGGGTGCCATTGTCGTTGATGTACCCCGACGCCGACATTCCGGTGGTACAGGTTTCCCTGCCTAGTCGCCAGGGGCCAGTGTTACAGACCCAGGTGGGCCAGGCCTTGGCGAGCCTGCGCCACGAAGGCGTCTTGCTGATCGGCTCCGGCAGCATCACCCATAACCTGCGCGACCTGGACTGGAATGCCGGCCCTGACAGTATCGAGCCCTGGGCCAAGGCCTTTCGCGATTGGATGGTCGAGCAACTGACGGCCAACGACGAAACCGCGTTGCACGACTACCGCCGCCAGGCGCCCAATGCCGTGCGCAGCCATCCCAGCGACGAGCACTTGCTGCCGCTGTAGTTTGCCCGGGGTGCGGGTGGGAAATTCAGTGTTGCCCATGGGGGGTGCACCATGGGGACGCTGGGGATGGACATTTATCGGTTCGACTGATTGACCGAGTCGCTTCCATCGCGAGCAAGCTCGCTCCCACAGGGGATTTGTGAGCACCGAAAATTCATTGTGGGAGCGAGCTTGCTCGCGATGGCGCCCACGCCACCTTCCTGAAGGAACACCAAACGACAGGCGAAAAAAATCCCCGAACCAGTCGGGGATTCTTCATGTTCGATCAATCAGCCCGAGAGCCGATCAATCTTCGCGGTAGCGACGCAGCTTGAGCTGCTTGCCAGCCACGCGGGTGTCTTTCAACTTGGTCAGCAACTTCTCCAGACCATCTTCCGGCAGCTCTACCAGGCTGAAGCTGTCACGCACCTGGATGCGACCGATCGCTTCGCGGGCCAGGCCACCTTCGTTGAGGATGGCACCCAGCAGGTTCTTGGCGGCGATGCCGTCACGGGCACCCAGCGCAGTACGGCAGCGCGCACGACCTTCGGCCAGCGGGATCGGTGCACGACGCTCGCGATCACCACGGTCCGGACGATCACCGGTGCGCTCAGGACGATCGCCACGCGGTGCGTTGTTCGGCACCAGGGGACGTTCCTTCTCGATTGCAGCCAGGTTCAGCGCTTGGCCATTGGTGGCCTTGCGCAGCAGTGCTGCGGCCAGGGCGCGTGGGGTGCAACCGATGTCGGCGGTCAGGCGATCAAGCAGATCACCGTGGGTCGATTCGGCGTCAGCCACCAGTGGCGACAGGCTGTTGGTCAGTTTCTTGATGCGGGCATCGAGAACGGCCTGGGCGTCCGGCAGGCGAACTTCAGCCACCTTCTGGCCAGTCACACGCTCGATCACTTGCAGCATGCGGCGCTCACGCGGGGTGACCAGCAGCAGCGCACGGCCTTCGCGACCGGCACGGCCGGTACGGCCGATACGGTGAACGTAGGACTCAGGATCGTACGGCATGTCCACGTTGAATACGTGGGTGATGCGCGGAACGTCCAGGCCACGGGCCGCGACGTCGGTCGCCACAACGATGTCCAGGCGGCCATCCTTGAGGGAGTCGATCACGCGCTCACGCTGGTTCTGGGCAATATCACCGTTCAGCGCGGCGGCTTTGTAGCCTTTGGCTTCCAGGGCGCTGGCCAGGTCCAGGGTCGCTTGCTTGGTGCGTACGAACATGATCAGGGCGTCGAAGTCTTCCACTTCCAGCAAGCTGAGGACGGCGGACGTCTTCTGGTCAGCGTGAACCAGCAGGTGAGCCTGTTCGATCGCGGTGACGGTCTGGGTCTTGGTCTGGATCTTCACGTGTTGCGGATCGCGCAGGTGGCGCTCGGCAATGGCACGGATCGATTGCGGCAGGGTGGCCGAGAACAATACGGTCTGGCGAGTCGCTGGCAGGGCCTTGAAGATGACTTCCAGGTCATCCATGAAGCCCAGCTTGAGCATTTCGTCGGCTTCGTCGAGAACCAGGTGGTTCACGGTAGCCAGGACTTTTTCGTCACGACGCAGGTGGTCGCACAGACGACCCGGGGTGGCGACAACGATTTGCGCGCCGTTACGGATGGCTTTCAGTTGTGGGCCCATCGGGGCGCCGCCGTAAACGGCCACAACGGTAACGCCAGGCATTTGCTTGGAGTAGGTTTCGAAAGCGGTTGCTACTTGCAGCGCCAACTCACGGGTTGGCGCCAGGATCAGGGCTTGCGGTTCGCGCTTGGCAGGATCGATGCGATGCAGGATCGGCAGGGCGAACGCAGCGGTTTTACCCGTACCGGTTTGCGCCTGGCCAATCATGTCGTGGCCGGCCATGATGATCGGGATCGATTGCTGCTGAATCGCCGAAGGTTCTTCGTAGCCGGTCGCAGTGACGGCAGCAAGAATGTTCGGATTGAGATTAAAAGCGGCGAAGCCGCCGGTTTCCTGGGTCATGGGTCTGCCTCTAAGTGCATCCGCAAAGACCCATGCTCCAAAGCTGCGCATGCCGTGTTGAGACTCAAGAGTCGCCCTGGCTGCTTTGTCGGCGGGGATTTGCGAAAACGAATGAATGGAAAAAGAACGTCGTGGAAGCATCCGTTGTGCGGACATGCAACCGAAGCTGACTTCGGAGAATTGCGCTACCTTGACGCGGCCCGGCTAAAGGCCGGCGCGCACTATACCGGAATTCGCCCAAAAAGGGAGCTTTTTTTATTGCCAAACCCCGCTATGGGGCTTGCTGTCCCAGGCCCGGGGACAGCCGGCTAAAACGGTTCACCTCCAGACGCCTCCGCCCTTGTGGCGAGGGAGCTTGCTCCCGCTGGGTCGCGAAGCGGCCCCCTTCAATTTCAGAGATCAACCCAGGCGTCTGCTTGGCAGCCGAGCGGGAGCAAGTTCCCTGGCCACAGGGGAACTCACCGGCCATAGGATTCCTGGCTTTGATCAGGTCGCCGGGCGAATGGCCTTGATCAACGACTGCAACGAATAGCCCAATCGCGGCGCCAACCCTTCGGCCCTGGCCACCAGCCCTTGCATATCCAGTTCCTGATCCAGGTCCGCCGGCACGATCAGGATCACGTTGCCCTCTTTCACCGGCAGCTCCCAATAATGCCGGTGGTACAAACCACGCAACAGCGCCGCGCCCAACGGCTTGCCGTCGTCGGTAGCCCATTGGTTGATCACCAGCCAGCCGCCGGGGTTGAGGCGTTTCTGGCAGTTTTCCAGGAACCGCCAGGCCAAGTGCCCGACGCCTGGGCCGACATCGGTGTAGAGGTCGACGAAGATCAGGTCCGCCGGCTCCGCCGTTTCAAGCAATTCCAAGGCATCGCCAACGCGGATATACAGTCGCGGATCGTCGTCCAGCCCCAGGTATTCGATGGCCAGGCGCGGCACATCGGGGCGCAGCTCAATGGCTTCGACATCTTCCAGCGGCAGGAACTTGAGGCAGGCCTGGGTCAGCGTACCGGCGCCGAGCCCCAGGAACAGCGCACTTTCCGGCTGCTCGTGACACAACGCACCGATGAGCATGGCGCGGGTGTAGTCGTATTCAAGCCAGCTGGGATCGGCCGTGAACACGCAGCTCTGCTCGATGGCATCGCCAAACTCGAGAAACCGGTAATCGGCCACTTCGAATACGCGGATCATGCCGAACTCGTCGTGCACCTCGGCGAGCAAATGCTCGACGCGCTCCTCAGTCATGTCATCTCCTGATGTTGCCGGCGGGTAGGGGCCTGCGCATTCGGGGCAAAGGCGCGATTGTCCGCGAAGCAAGCGGAACAGGTCACGCACTAATTTGCTGATAACATGAGCGCCCGAGCGTAAACCACCTAGAGATCATGATGAGCCACCCCTGGAGCCCTGACAGCTGGCGCGCCCTGCCGATCCAGCAGCAACCCCGCTACCCCGACGCCGCACACCTGTTGCAGGTGGAGCAGACCCTGGCCAGTTATCCGCCACTGGTGTTTGCCGGTGAAGCCCGGGAGTTGCGCCGTCAGTTCGCCGAGGTGACCCAGGGCCGGGCGTTCCTGCTGCAAGGCGGCGACTGCGCCGAAAGCTTCGCCGAATTCTCGGCGGCCAAGATCCGCGACACCTTCAAGGTGCTGCTGCAGATGGCGATCGTCATGACGTTTGCCGCCGGTTGCCCGGTGGTCAAGGTCGGGCGGATGGCCGGGCAGTTCGCCAAGCCGCGCTCGGCCAACGACGAAACCATCGACGGCGTGACCCTGCCGGCCTATCGCGGCGACATCGTCAACGGCATCGGGTTCGACGAAAAAAGCCGCGTCCCGGACCCGGAGCGGTTGTTGCAGTCCTATCCCCAGTCCACCGCCACCTTGACCCTGCTGCGGCCGTTCGCCCAGGGCGGTTTTGCCGATTTGCACCAAGTACACAAGTGGAACCTGGATTTCATCGCCAATTCAGCCCTGGCGGAAAAATACAGCCACTTGGCCGACCGCATCGACGAAACCCTGGCATTCATGCGTGCCTGCGGCATGGACAGCTCGCCGCAACTGCGCGAAACCAGTTTCTTCACCGCCCACGAAGCACTGCTGCTCAACTACGAAGAAGCCTTCGTGCGCCGTGACAGCCTGACCAACGATTATTACGACTGCTCCGCCCACATGCTGTGGATCGGCGACCGTACCCGTCAGTTGGACGGCGCCCATGTCGAATTCCTGCGCGGGGTGAACAATCCGATCGGGGTCAAGGTCGGCCCGAGCATGGACCCGGACGACCTGATCCGCCTGATTGACGTGCTCAATCCAGACAACGACCCCGGCCGGCTGAACCTGATCGCCCGGATGGGCGCCAACAAGGTCGGCGAACACTTGCCGCCACTGTTGCGCGCCGTGCAGCGTGAAGGCAAGCAGGTGCTGTGGAGCTCCGACCCGATGCACGGCAATACCATCAAGGCCAGCAGTGGCTACAAGACCCGGGACTTCGCGCAGATCCTCGGTGAAGTGAAGCAGTTCTTCCAGGTCCACGAAGCCGAAGGCACCTACGCCGGCGGGATTCACATCGAAATGACCGGGCAAAACGTCACCGAATGCATCGGCGGCGCGCGGCCGATTACCGAAGACGGGCTGTCAGACCGCTACCACACCCACTGCGACCCGCGGATGAATGCCGATCAGTCGCTGGAACTGGCGTTTTTGATTGCCGAGCCGTTGAAACAGGTTCGGCGCTAGGTTCTTCTTCGGCGGTTAGACTGCTATCGCGAGCAAGCTCGCTCCCACATGGGATCGGCGGTGAACACAAGACTTGTGGTCACCCGAGATCCCTTGTGGGAGCGAGCTGGCTCGCGATGACGCCCGCTCAGTCACCATCAATCTGTGCCAATGCCACCGCCAACCGCACCCCACCCTCTCGCCGGCAATTGAGCTGAACCCGCTCCAGCCCCAACCACCGGGCCATGCGCCACAGGCTCAGTGCAAGAGCCTGCATCCCCTCCTCGTCCAGCCCCGGCGCCTCCTCGTGCACGGCCTGCACCGCCAACTGTCCCAAGGCCCGCTCCGCCCGCAGATCGACCCGGGCGGCAATTCGTTCGTTGTGCAGAAATGGCAGGACGTAATAGCCATACACCCGCTTTTGCACCGGTGTGTAGATCTCCAACCGATAGCGAAAGTCGAACAACCGCTCGGTACGACCGCGCTCCCAGACCAGCGAATCGAACGGCGACAGCAAGGCACTGGCGGCAACTTTGCGAGGGATTTTCACCGCGGGTCGGCACCAGGCCGGTTGCTTCCAGCCTTGCACCTGGCAGCGCAGCAGTTCCCCAGCCTCCTCCAACTCGGCCAGGCGCCCGCGACTGTCGGCCGGGTCGAGGCGAAAGTAGTCGCGCAAGTCTTTCTCGGTCGCGATGCCCAGGGCTTCGGCGGCATGTACCAGCAAGGCGCGCTGGGCCTGGGCTTCGTCCGGCAGCGGTTGCTGCAGGATCGAAGCCGGCAATACCCGTTCGGGTAAGTCATAGAGCCGCTCGAACCCACGCCGCCCGGCTACCGTGACTTCGCCTGCCGCGAACAACCATTCCAACGCATGCTTCTCAGCGCTCCAGTCCCACCACGGCCCGGCCTTTTCCTGGCGTGTGGACAGACTGCCTGCGCCAAGAGCGCCCTGCTCCTGGACCGCCGCCAGGACGCGGCGGATGACATCCTGGCGTTCCTGGCCGAAACGCGCCAATTGCTGGTAGATCCCTTCGCCACCCGACGCCCGATTCATGCGCCAGCGCATCAGCGGATACATCGACATCGGCAATAGCGAGGCCTCATGGCCCCAGTATTCGAACAGCGTGCGACGTCGGCCCTGGCTCCAGGCAGCTTGATCGAGCAAATCGCGATTGTAATGACCGAGGCGAGAGAACAGCGGGAGGTAATGCGAGCGCACCAACGCATTGACGGAGTCGATCTGCAGGACGCCGAGGCGTTCGATCAGGCGGTTGAGGCGCGAGGGTTGCACCGAAGCTGGCGACGACCGCCCATCGAATCCTTGGGCGGCCAACGCCAGACGCCGGGCCTGTTTGAGGGTAAAGGATACAGTCGCGGGCATGTAGATCTCCTTGTCTGCTCGCAACCTACCTCACCAATAAGGGGTTTGTGTAGGAAAGGATGGCTCATTTGTGCATTGGGTCATCCCAGAATGGCCGAACCACTTCCTGCTCTACATCGGCACGACTCACGCCAATGTCCTTGAGCGCCTCGTCGCTCATGCCGGCCAGCAACTCACGTTCGTGGTGCAATTCGTACCAGCGACTAACCTTATGCAGCAGAGCACTGACCGAGAAGCCGTGGGAGAGTTTGGCTATCAGTAGATAACCTTTTTGACCTTTCATCGTGATGTCCTCCGTTGGGGATGGCTCAAGTCTCGCGCTAACGCTAAGATCAATCCAACGAATGTTTCTTATGCAATACATCTCGGAGATTGATCAATTGTCGAGTTACCCGAGCATCGATACGGAAGTGCTGCGCACCTTTGTCGCCATCGCCGACCAGGGCGGTTTCACCCGGGCCGGGGAATTGGTCAATCGCACTCAGTCTGCCGTGAGCATGCAGATGAAGCGGCTGGAAGAAGACGTGTTGCAGCGACGACTGTTCGAGCGTGACGGGCGCCAGGTCAAGCTCACCGCCGAAGGCCAGGTGCTGCTGGGTTATGCCCGGCGGATCCTCAAGCTGCACAGCGAGGTGTTCAATACCCTGCGCGAACCGCACATGGTCGGTACGGTGCGCATCGGCACGCCGGACGATTACGTGATGCGCTTCCTGCCAGGCATCCTGCAACGCTTCGCCCAGTTCTACCCTTTGATCGAAATCGAAGTGCACTGCGAATCGTCCAAGCAGTTACTGCTGCGCCAGGACCTGGACCTGTCCATCGTCACCCGTAAACCGGGGGACGAGATCGGCCAGTTGCTACGCAAGGAGCGCTTTGTCTGGGCCGAAGCCGCCTGTTTCAACGTCCACGAACAAACACCGCTGCCGCTGGCGATGTTCAACAGCGATTGTTTCTGCCGGCAATGGGCGTGCAACGCATTGGATGCCATGGGCCGCGATTATCGCGTGGCGTACAACAGCTCGAGCCTGTCGGCGCTCATGGCGGTGGTGGGGGCCGGCCTGGCAATCACGGCGCAGCTGGAAAGCCTGCTGACCCCGGACATGCGCGTACTCGGCGAGGCCGAAGACCTGCCGGAACTGCCCGAGGCCAGCATCATGTTGATCCGCAACCTGCACAACCCGTCGCCGATCACCGAGTGCCTGGCCGAACACATCGTCGAAGGTTTCAAACTTTAAAGGCGAGCAGCACCGCGCACAGCACCAGGAAACCGCAGAACAGCCCGCGCAACAGCCGCTCCGGCAGCGCGTGGGCGACTTTCACTCCCCAACTGATGCTCAGCAGGCCACCGATGGCCAGCGGCAGGCCGATGCTCCAGTCCACTTCGTGGTGAAACGCATACGTGGCGAGGGTCACGCCAGTACTGGGCAAGGCCAGCGCCAGGGACAAGCCTTGGGCAACCACCTGGGTGGTGCCAAAAATGCTGGTCAGGATCGGCGTGGCGACCACGGCCCCACCGACACCGAACAAACCGCCCATGGTGCCGGATGCGGCCCCCAGCACGGCGAGCCATGGCCAGCCATGACGCATCTGCGCCGATGCCGGTGCAGTGGCGGCGAACATGCGGACCAGGTTGTAGAGTGTCAGCGCGATCAGGAACGCTACGAAGCCGATCCGCATGCTGTCCGCGTCGATCCCCACGGCCCAGATCGAGCCGAGCCAGGCAAAGCAGAAACCCATGGAAGCCAACGGCAGGACATGGCGCAACTCGATGCGATTGCGCTGGTGGTAGCGCCATAATGCGAGCATGACATTGGGCACCACCATGACCAGCGCCGTACCTTGGGCCAGTTGCTGGTCGAGGCCGAACCAGACGCCCAGTACCGGAATGGCAATCAGGCCGCCACCGATCCCGAACAATCCTCCCAAGGTGCCCAAAACGGCACCAAACAGCAAAAACTGCACAAATTCGAACAAGACGATTCCCCTTTCCTCAGGGCGCATATCCTACGCAGTCGGCGGCAGCGGGGAAACGGGACATCTGATCAGGTCGTCAGAATTATCTGGCGCATTAAAGATTTGCCCGCTAGATTCATAACGATCACTGATTTGAAGGTTTGGCCATGAACACCCTGCGCGACACCCCCGAAGCCTGCGAAGCCCTGCTGCTCGACAATCAGGTCTGCTTCGCCCTGCACTCCACGTCACTGCTGATGACCAAAGTCTATAAACCGCTGCTACAGGCCTTGGGCCTGACCTACCCGCAATACTTGGCGATGATGGTGCTGTGGGAAAAGGACGGATTGACCGTCGGTGAAATCAGCACACGCTTGCTGACCGACCCCGGCTCGTTGACGCCATTGCTCAAGCGCCTGGAGGCCGAAGGCCTGTTGAGCCGCACCCGCAGCCGTGAGGACGAACGCGTGGTGATTGTAGAACTCACCGAACAGGGCCGTGCCCTGCGGGAAAAAGCCCTCGACATCCCCCAATGCATACTCGCCGCCAGCGGCCAGACCCTGGAGCAGCTGAAGAAGCTACAGCTTGACCTGCAGGCGCTGCGCGGGCATTTGCAAGACAGCCTCTAAAAACACCGCTAACCCCTGTGGGAGCGAGCTTGCTCGCGAAAGCGGCGGCACATTCAACATCCTCTGTGCAGATCCACCGCTATCGCGAGCAAGCTCGCACAGGGGTTTTGTGTCGGACATGAATTTTGTGTTCAACGCAGATCCAATGTGGGAGCGAGCTTGCTCGCGAAAGCGGCGGCACATTCAACATCCGCTGTTCAGATCCACCGCTATCGCGAGCAAGCTCGCTCCCACAGGGGTTTTGTGTCGGACATGAATTTTGTGTTCAACGCAGATCCAGTGTGGGAGCGAGCCTGCTCGCGAAAGCGGCGGCATATCCAACATCCTCTGTGCGGATCCACCGCTATCGCGAGCAAGCTCCCACAGGGGATTTGTGTCGGACATGAATTTTGTGTTCACCGCAGATCCAGTGTGGGAGCAAGCTTGCTCGCGATAGCGGCAGCCCTTTCTACCCTGCCCTCCTCAAAAAATTTTTACGCTCAATAATCGCTCTAGCTAAAGGCTTTCAGACTTTTTCAGATCGCCAATTCCATCTCGCCTCGAAAATTTATCTTGCGCACAAAATATTAGCGTTATACATTCTCTCCACACCTACTTAGCGCGCAAACATTTAGCGCAAATACCTACCCAGAAACGAGGCGATCATCATGCAAACTCTCTACACCGCAATCGCAACTTCCACTGGCGGCCGTGACGGTCGTGCGATCTCCAGCGACAACATCCTCGACGTCAAACTCGCCACACCCAAGGAACTCGGCGGTGCAGGCGGTGCGGCTACCAACCCTGAGCAGCTGTTCGCCGCCGGCTATTCGGCCTGCTTCATCGGCGCCTTGAAATTCGTGGCTGGCCAAAGCAAACGCAAGATCCCGGACGACGCCTCGATCACCGCCCATGTCGGTATTGGCCAGATCCCCGGCGGTTTCGGCCTCGACATCGACCTGCACATCAGCCTGCCGGGCCTGGACCAAGCCGACGCACAAAGCCTGGTGGACGCGGCTCACCAAGTCTGCCCGTACTCCAACGCCACCCGCGGCAACGTCGATGTGCGCCTGCATGTCGCCGTCTGACCATAGCCCCCTGGACCCGAACTTAAGGAGATACACATGAACACGCTCAGCAAAGTTTTGACCGGTACTCTTCTCGCCCTCAGCGTCAGCAGCGCCTTCGCCGACGGCATCGTCGAACACAACACCCAGGCGTTTCTCGACGCTCTGAATGCCGGCACCGGCAAGCCCTTGGAACAGCTGTCGCCCAAGGACGCCCGCGCCGTATTGGTGGGTGCCCAGGCGGGAGTCAAACTGACCTTGCCCAAGGCCGATGTCAGCGAGAAGACCATCCAGGTCGATGGCCAGCCGATCAGCCTGACCATCGTTCGCCCAGCCGGGGTCAAGGGTGAGTTGCCCGTGTTCATGTTCTTCCACGGTGGTGGCTGGGTATTGGGCGACTTCCCGACCCATGAACGACTGGTTCGGGATCTGGTGGCGGGTTCGGGTGCTGTCGCGGTATTCGTCAACTACACGCCCTCACCCGAGGCGCATTATCCAGTGGCGATCAACCAGGCCTATGCGGCGACGAAGTGGGTCGCCGAGCATGGCAAGCAAATCAATGTCGATGGCAAGCGCCTGGCCGTGGTGGGCAACAGCGTCGGCGGCAACATGGCGGCGGTCGTAGCCTTGATGGCGAAGGACAAAGGCACACCGGCGATCCGCTTCCAGGCATTGCTGTGGCCGGTGACCGACGCCAGCTTCGAGACGGCGTCCTACAACCAATTCGCCGAAGGACACTTCCTCAGCAAAAACATGATGAAGTGGTTCTGGGACAACTACACCACCGATGCCGGGCAACGCGGCGAGATCTATGCCTCGCCATTGCGGGCAACCACCGCGCAACTCAAGGGCCTGCCGCCCGCGCTGGTACAGACCGCCGAGGCTGACGTGTTGCGCGACGAAGGTGAAGCGTACGCTCGCAAGCTGGACGCGGCCGGTGTCCCGGTCACAGCTGTACGGTACAACGGCATGATCCACGACTATGGCTTGCTCAACGTGGTCAGCCAGGTGCCGGCGGTGCGTTCGGCGATGTTGCAGGTGTCCGAAGAGCTCAAGCAGCACTTGAAGTAATTGCACGCCGAAGCTGAAGTGACTGCACGCCGAAGCTTTTGTGGCGAGGGAGCTTGCTCCCGCTCGGCTGCGCAGCAGTCGTCATCGGGTCAATGCGGTATGACTGAATGACCGAGTTGCCTGGGTTGGGGCTGCTACGCAGCCCAGCGGGAGCAAGCTCCCTCGCCACAGGGGCCGGGTCGAAATAAAGATATAAAAAAGCCCGACTCAATGGTCGGGCTTTTTTATACAGAAGGCTTCGCTTATTTAGCGCGGCCTTTGTAGGAACCGCCTTCGCGGGTATCGATCTCGATCATGTCGCCGATTTCGATGAAGTCAGCAACCGACAGCTCGGTGCCGTTCTTCAGTTTGGCAGGCTTCATCACCTTGCCGGACGTGTCACCGCGAGCGGAGCCTTCGGTGTAGTCAACCTGACGCACGATGGTGGTCGGCAGCTCTACGGAAACCAGGCGCTCTTCGAAGAACACGGCTTCGCAGACGTCGGTCATGCCTTCTTCGATGAACGGCAGAACGCTTTCGATGTCTTCGGCGTTCAGCTCGTACATGGTGTAGTCAGTGGTATCCATGAACGTGTAGGTGTCGCCGCTGATGAAGGACAGGGTCGCTTCCTTGCGGTCGAGGATCACGTCGTCCAGTTTGTCGTCGGCGCTGTAGACGATCTCGGTCTTGTAACCGGTCAGCAGGTTCTTCAGCTTGGTCTTCATGATCGCGCTGTTACGACCCGACTTGGTGAACTCAGCTTTCTGAACCAGCCAAGGATCGTTTTCGAGACGGATCACGGTCCCGGGTTTCAGTTCTTTACCAGTTTTCATTGCGAATATCCGAATTTGGATGGGATTTACAAAAATCTAGGCCGCGTATCATATCCAATTTACATAAAACTTCACCAGCGCTGCGGCAAGATCGGGTCGCGAGGCCTGTTCCAGACACCACGCCTGGGCGTGTTCGAGCAGTTCCGGCTGCTGTTCACGGCTGGCTTTCCAATGTTCGGCCATGTCCTGGCCGGCATTCCAGGCCCGCCACAGACCACTGGTCGCTTTTTGCGCGGCTGGCGAAAGCCCCTGATTGTAGAGGGTGAGAAACGCCTCGAGCTTTTCCAGGTGGACGTCCTCTTCCTGCTGGTAGATATGCCACAGCAGCGGCCGGCCGGCCCATTGGGCGCGCACGAAGGAGTCTTCGCCGCGCACGGCATTGAAATCACAGCACCACAACAAATGGTCGTACTGATCCTGGCGGACGAACGGCAGCACCTGCACCGTCAGCGCGCCGCGTCGATGCAGCGCACCGGCCTTCAGGCCTTGGACACCGAGCCAACGCTCGACATCGCCCAACACCCGCCCTTCGGGAACCAGCACATGGAACGCCTGGGCATCGGTTGCCATTGCGTCAAACCAGCTCGCCAAACCTGCGTTTTCATAGGCAAACAGCGAGATCAGGCAAGTCTCCGGCGCCCGCTCGACGCCCAATCCCTGGAGGAAAATACGTTGAGCCTCGGCATCCTGCTGGAATTGCCGACGACGCTCCAGCAAACCGGCCTCACGCAGCAAGCCACCGGTTCCCTCCCGAAAGCCTGGAAAAAAGAAGTATTTCTGCACGTGCTTGTATTTGACTGACGGCAAGCCGTGGCAACCGATCACCCAGTCCTCGGCGCTCAGATAATCGAGGTTCATCCACAAGGGCGCGGTCGGGCGCTCGGCCATCGCCTCCATGTAGGCACTCGGCAACTGGCAGGCAAAAGCGGCGATCACCACCTCGGCGGCCTCGGTAGCCGGCCAGTCCGCAGGCCAGTGGCGCACCTGTACGCCCTGCTGCCATTGCTCGGACAGGGTGATATCGATTTCCGGACACAGCCGTTCGAAGGCGCGTAGATCGTCAACCCAGAGCCGCACCGCACATTGGTGCTCGGCCACCAATTGCCGAGCCAGGCGCCAAGTGACACCGATGTCGCCATAGTTATCGACGACGGTGCAAAAAATATCCCAGCGCACAGCCATTCTCGACTCCCTGTGACAAAGGCCTGATTGTCCCGAATAAACCGATCGCGCAGAAGAGCCGACGGCGATTAATCTTCATGCGACAATCACCGCCTGCCCATGCCCCTGCCAGGAAGCAGCCATGCCCGATCACTCTCCAGCCCCACGTCTCAGCGCTTTGAAATTGACTGTCAGTATTGCCTTGGGCCTATGGTTGGGGTTTCTCGCCCTCGTCCTGACCGGCTGGCTGCTGTCAAAGTTCCTGCTCGACGAACAACTGGCGCCCGTGGCCGCCGCCGTCCAGCAATTGGCGCAACCGCCGGCGCGGCAGCCGGCCCCGGAAACGCCCGCCCCCATGTTCGAGCAGTACCAGCAGAACCTGCAAAGGAACGAGCAGCGCCAGGCGCTCGATCAGGCCAGGAGCAATCCGCGCAACCTGTCCAACCCCAAGTGTCAGTTCTGGTTGCAGCAGGACCAGAATGCTCCCAGTGAAAAAAGCCGCGCCAATGTCCTGCAATTCTGCGAATGATATGAACAAACAGACCGTCCACCAGTTGATCCTCGACAAGCTCAAGATTGATCTCGACATCGCCGAACGCGCTGCGCAAACCGCCTACGAAACCGCGACCCACGAAGAAAACATCGCCGAGAACAAATACGACACCCTGGGCCTCGAGGCGTCCTACCTCGCCGCCGGACAAGCCAGGCGCGTGGAAGAAATCCGCCAGGCCCTCACCCTCTGCCAGAACCTGGCGTTGAGGCCCTATGACGAGGAGCGCGGCATTCAGGTCGGCACGTTGATCGGCCTGGAAGATGAGGACGGTCGCCAGCAATGGCTCTTCCTGGGGCCCGATGCGGCAGGCTTGAAGGTTTCGCTGGTGGGCCAGCCGATCACTGTCATCACCCCTCGCTCACCGCTGGGCCGAGGCCTGCTGGGAAAGACCGAAGGAGATGAAGTGGAGATCGTCGTCGCGGGCGCCCGGCAACAGTTCGCTGTCACCGAGGCGATCTAGAAGGGCCTTAGTGCACCGGCAGCTCGACACCGTCGAACAACTCTTCGAGTTCCTGCTTGTTGTGGCACTGGATGGCCTTGGCCATGACTTCACGGGTCAGGTGCGGCGCGAATTTCTCGATGAAATCGCACATGAAACCCCGCAGGAACGTGCCACGACGGAAACCGATCTTGGTCACGCTGGATTCGAACAACTCGCTGGCGTCCAGTACTACCAGGTCACTGTCGAGCTTGGTATCGACGGCCATCTTCGCGACGATGCCCACGCCCAGGCCCAGGCGAACGTAAGTCTTGATCACGTCGGCGTCGGCGGCGGTGAACACCACTTTTGGCGTCAGGCCACGGTGGCTGAAGGCTTCGTCGAGTTTGGAACGACCGGTGAAACCGAATACATAGGTCACGATCGGGTATTCGGCCAGGGCTTCGAGGGTGAGCTTCGGCAGCTTGGTCAACGGATGGCCCTGGGGCACGACCACGCAGCGGTTCCAGCGGTAGCACGGCATCATCACCAGGTCACCGAACAACTCCAGGGCCTCGGTGGCAATGGCGAAATCCACCGTGCCGTCGGCCGCCATCTCGGCGATCTGCATCGGCGACCCCTGGTGCATGTGCAGCGCCACGTCGGGGTATTGCTTGATGAAATTGCTGATCACCGGCGGCAGCGCATAACGAGCCTGGGTGTGGGTGGTGGCGATCGAGAGGGTGCCTTTTTTCTCGTTGGAGAATTCCTGGGCGATCTGCTTGATGCTCTCGACCTTGCGCAGGATCTCGCCTGCCGTGGTGATGATGCGCTCACCCGCCGGGGTCACGCGGGTCAAGTGCTTGCCGCTGCGGGCGAAGACTTCGACGCCCAGTTCATCTTCCAACAGGCGGATCTGCTTGCTGATGCCGGGTTGCGACGTGTAGAGGCTTTGGGCAGTAGCGGAAACGTTGAGGTCGTGGTGCGCCACTTCCCAGATGTAGCGCAGTTGTTGAAGCTTCATATGTATCCCTCAAAGCAGTTGGACGCCACGGGCATCAGCGACGGTATATAACTATATGGAAGGTCACGACAATAAATCTAGAACTTTTTATAAAACGCCATCATTTAGCCTCAGGCCTCGCCCTGGCGTCGGCGCTGCACCAGGGGGACCAGGTAGACCGGCACCCGGGATAACTGCAATACCCGCGCAGCGGTCCTGCCCAAGGGGGTTTCACCGCTCGCTCCTTGGCAATGACTGCCCACGATCAACAAATCCACGGAGAGTTTCGCAGCCTGCTCCAGGATGACTTGGGAAGGATCGCCCTGGTACACCCTGACCGATTTGATCAGTTTCAAGTCCTGTTGCCCGTCCCCCAACTCCTCGCGGAAATTGTCGAGCACCCGCTGTTCGATATTGGCCATCACCGTACTCAGACCTTGGCGATGGAATTCGTTCAGCGCGTGCTCGTCGAGATAGCTTTGCAACACCGATTCGGCGAACAGCCCCATCGGTTCTACCGCATGCACCACATACAACTCGGCTTCAAACGTCCGTGCCAGCGCCAAGGCATGCTGCATCACATAAGGGGCGTAGAGACCCAGGTCTGTGGCGTACAGCATCGAACGAATCATGTGACCTCCTCGAGTGCCAGAATGGCGGAGATTGATTCAGCTTAGCAGCGCCTTGGAGACTGCGACGTGCGGCCTGACGTCCCGGCCCCGAGGTCGTCAGGGCTTTATTTCGTTACTGATGCCATGGGGCACGTGACCGGTGGCGACCACCTCCCGAGCCAGTTCGCAATGGCCCGTCTGGTCATCGAAAAACACATCGGCGGCGAAGGCCTCCAGAAAGGCCGATTTGGTCAGGCCGCCGAGAAACAACGACTCATCCAGACGGATGTCCCATTCACGCAACGTCCGGATGACCCGCTCGTGGGCCGGTGCCGAACGGGCCGTCACCAGCGCCGTGCGGATGGGGCAGGCGTCCTCGGGAAACTCGCGTTGCAGCGCATTGAGCGCCGCCAGGAAGCCCTTGAACGGCCCGCCCCGCAGCGGCTCGCGGGCGGCCTGTCGCTCGCTGGCCTGGAATGCCTCCAGACCACCGGTCTGATAGACACGCTCCGACTCATCGGAAAACAGCACGGCATCGCCGTCGAAGGCTATGCGCAATTCCCCGCTGGCGGCGCGACTGGCCCCACCCGACAGGATGGTCGCCGCGGCAAAGCCGGCGTCCAGGGCGCTGCGCACGTCTTCAGCGTGAGTGGACAGAAACAGATCGCAGCCGAAAGCCTTGAGGTACGGGTAAGGGCTACGGCCGCCAACGAAGGCCGCGCGTGAAATCGCCAGCCCATAGTGATGAATCGAGTTGAACACCCGAAGGCCGGTGTCGGCACTGTTGCGCGAGACCAGGATCACCTCGACCCGGGCACGCCCCAGGTGCTCGTTGAGGTCCAGCAGTTTCTGCACGAGGGCGAACGCGTCGCCAGGAGCCAGGACTTCGTCTTCATGCTCGATCTGATATTGCCGATAGGCCTCGACGCCACTCGCCAGGTACACCTTGTGGCTTTCCCTCAGGTCGAACAGCGCCCGCGACGAAATCGCCAGCACCAATTTGTCGTCGATGTTGTTTGCCATGCCGCTCCCCCTTTCGCCCGCTCAGCGGTTGTTCCGATCCATGAAGGCCAACGCCTGATACAAGGCTTCGATTTTCGGCAGCTCACACCCTGCCGCTTTCGCCGCCGCCAATGGCCGGCCATAGATCGCGTCCAGTTCCAGCGCACGCTTGTGGGAATAATCGTGGTACATGCTCGGCCAATAGTCGGGCATCTTCTCGGTCATCGCGAACAGGTACTCGGCATAACCCGGCGCGATCTGATGCCCGCAGGCTTGGGCACCGCGAACCACCTCCCCCATCAGTGCCTGGATCAATTCGCGGCTATGGTCGTTGGCCATCAACGGCGTGGTACTGGCGCCCAGCAGAACCGAAAGGCCGTTGTACGGCACATTCCACACCAGCTTCTGCCAGCGGGCCTGTTGCAGGCCGGGCATGGCCTGGGCCTCGATACCGGCGCTGCGGAACATCGTCGTCGCTTCTTCGACGATCGCCATGCGTTGCGCCTGATCGACACAAGGACCGCTGTGATAACCGACGTTGACCGCGCCAAGTGCCTGGTGGGCGACGACGCCAGGGCCGACGCGATGCACGCAGATCAGGCACAGGCCACCCAGCAGGTGCAACGAATCGGGCAGCAACGGCCGCAGATCGTCCTCGACATCCAGGCCGTTCTGCAGCAGCAGGACTTTGGCCCCATCAGCGGCCGCCTGGGCAATGGCCGGGGCCAGGTCGGCATTGCTGGTGGTCTTGGCGCCGACCAGCAGCCAGTCGCAGGGCGGCATGTCGGCTGCCGAGGGATAGGCCTGGACCGGGTGGAGGGCCAGCGCACCGTGGACCGCGCTGTCGATCCGCAAACCGGCTTCGGCCACGGCGGCAAATTCGCTGCGCAACAGGAAGTGCACGTCAAAACCGGCACGCGCCAGCATCACCCCGTAGAACCCGCCAATCGCCCCGGTGCCGATCATCCCGATCCGTGGTTTAGCGCCTGCCTGCATCGTCGCAACTCCCCTGGTAAAAAGCCTGTGCACATCATTACACAGCCTGGTTCTGTAGGCGCTGGCGAAGCCTGCGATCTTTTGAGCTTTCGCTCTCGACTCAATCGGCTGTGGAAAGATCGCAGCCTCGCTTCGCTCGACAGCTCCTACGAATCCAGTGGGAGCAAGCGCCCTTGCCACAATTAAACCGGGCCCAGCCCATTGTCGAGCAGCCTCGTAACGCGATAAGGTTCGGCTCCCCGACGCGCTTAAAATCCGCTGTGCACCGCCGCGCGGGGATCGCTGGCGGCCGGCACCCGTGACCTGACGAGTAACACGATGGCTGATTTACCGATCAATGACCTTAACGTCGCCTCCAACGAGACCCTCATCACGCCTGACCAGCTCAAGCGCGATATCCCCCTGAGCGACGCTGCCCTGCGCACCGTGACCAAGGGCCGGGAAGTCATTCGCAACATCCTGGACGGCACCGACCATCGCCTGTTCGTGGTCATCGGCCCCTGCTCGATCCACGACATCCAGGCCGCCCACGAATACGCCGAGCGCCTGAAGGTGCTGGCCGCGGAAGTGTCCGACACCTTGTACCTGGTCATGCGCGTGTATTTCGAGAAGCCTCGAACCACCGTCGGCTGGAAAGGCCTGATCAACGACCCGTACCTGGATGACTCCTTCAAGATCCAGGACGGCCTGCACATCGGTCGCCAATTGCTGCTGGACCTGGCGGAAATGGGCCTGCCCACCGCCACCGAAGCCCTCGACCCGATCTCGCCGCAGTACCTGCAGGACTTGATCAGCTGGTCGGCCATCGGCGCGCGCACCACCGAATCCCAGACCCACCGCGAAATGGCCTCCGGCCTGTCGTCGGCGGTAGGCTTCAAGAACGGCACCGACGGTGGCCTCACCGTGGCGATCAACGCCTTGCAATCGGTTTCCAGCCCGCATCGTTTCCTGGGCATCAACCAGGAAGGTGGCGTGTCGATCGTCACCACCAAGGGCAACGCCTACGGTCACGTGGTGCTGCGCGGTGGCAACGGCAAGCCGAACTACGATTCGGTCAGCGTTGCCCTGTGCGAGCAGGCACTGAACAAAGCCAAGATCAAGCCGAACATCATGGTCGATTGCAGCCACGCCAACTCCAACAAGGACCCGGCGCTGCAACCACTGGTGATGGAGAACGTGGCCAACCAGATCCTGGAAGGCAACCAGTCGATTATCGGCCTGATGGTCGAAAGCCATTTGAACTGGGGCTGCCAGGCTATTCCGAAAGACCTTGCCGACTTGCAATACGGCGTCTCCATCACCGATGCCTGCATCGACTGGAGCGCGACCGAGAACACCCTGCGCAGCATGCATGCCAAGCTCAAGGATGTATTGCCTAAGCGGCAGCGTGGCTAAAGGATCGCAGCCTCGTTGCACTCGACAGCTCCTACACGGCTCCTACGCCGGTATGTAGGAGCTGGCGAAGCCTGCGATCCTTTGCTCCACCAGAAATAAAAAACGCCGGGCTTCTCAGCCCGGCGTTTTTTATTGGGAATCCGTTTTCTCAGAGCTTCGCCGCGTGCCGCTGGTGACGCTCCATGTAGCGCTCCACGTAGGAGCAGGACGGGATCACCGTGTAGCCCATTTCTTCAGCGTACTTCAGCGCCTCTTCGGTCAACTTCGCTGCAATCCCCCTGCCGCGCAGTGCGTTGGGCACGAAGGTACGATAGATGTCCAGGGTCTGCTTGCCCAGGTCCATGTAGGTCAGATAGGCACGATGACCGTCCACATTGGTCTCGAACTGATGACCAGCCTGGTCATGGTGGATGGTAACCGCCTCGCTCATCACTACTCCTCGCGGGTCTGAATGCCGACCCCTACCTTACCGATGTTTTTCCGGCGAAGGAACCTCTACGCCACCCCGTGCCTTCCCGGTCACCGCGCGCCAAACCCGATCCGCCCAAACCCGAGCACGTCGTGAATAGTAGGCACCAATGACGCAAATGCTCAAGGCACGGCTGTCATCGAAGGGGTGAACCTGGTCGGGTTTATCGATTGAGCGCCATCGTCGCGCTGTAGTCGGTCACGGTGCAATAGCTGAACATCGCCAGTTGTTGAGTCTTGAGACGAGCGCGCGTAGTTAAAGTCACCGCCAATACCAATAAAGATGCCCGGAGCGCTGCACAAAAAATGTACAAAAGTGTAGGTGAATCAATAAACAACGACGTTAGCGAGGGCTGCGAGAGTTCACCCAGCCACGGAACTTTCTTTCGTCGACGCGCTCCGGGCAAGGGCTTTGGTCTGTATATTTTTTAAACAACCCCCAGAAAAGTTGCTCGAAAAAGAATCACCGCCTACAATTTTTTTGCTTCTTGCGCTACGTCAGTTTACTTACTACAAGTAATGGGTAGTATGTACGCCGGCTAACTCCTCAGTCTGGGGAGACAGTCACTAATAGAAAGTCCTTGAAGGGGAAACCGATGAACAACGTTCTGAAATTCTCTGCTCTGGCCCTGGCCGCAGTTCTGGCTACCGGTTGCAGCAGCGCATCGAAAGAAACCGAAGCACGTCTGACCGCTACCGAAGACGCAGCAGCTCGCTCCCAGGCTCGTGCAGACGAAGCTTACCGTAAAGCTGATGAAGCTCTGGCTGCTGCTCAAAAAGCACAACAGACTGCTGACGAAGCTAACGAGCGTGCTCTGCGCATGCTGGAAAAAGCTAGCCGCAAGTAATAGTCCTTCGGGATTGTTATCGAGCCGACCCATTCTTGGGTCGGCTTTTTTTTTGGCTTCAAGAGCTATTGACTGGTGTTTTACCAGGCGATAAAAAACCCGCCGACATCGCGAAACGTCGGCGGGTTGCTTTCGGGTTTTTACTGCTGCAGGTCGATCGGCGCGCTCGAAACCATCGGTGCCGAGGTATTTGGAACTGCGATTTCCACTGGCAGGCCATCTTCGGCCGCTACCACGTCCCGTACCACATCCCAGTTCATGCGCAGGTTGCTGGTGATGTCTTCGCGCTTGAGCATCGCGTTGATGACGGCGGTGTGCTTGTCCACCACCGACGGGTTGCCCTTGTCGTCCAACGGCGTATGCGCTTCCAGGTACACCTTGCCGCCGCTCAAGCCCAGCTTGTAGGGGTCGTTGATGATCCGCACCGACGTACCCACCGGCACCATGCCGGCCATCTCCAGTACGTTGTTGTTGAACATCCGGAAGCAACCGTGACTGGTCCGCATGCCGATGCCGAACTTCTTGTTCGAACCGTGGATCAGGTAGCCCGGGGTGCCCAGGGTGAACTTGAAAGGACCCAGCGGGTTATCAGGGCCGGCAGGCACGACATTCGGCAACGGGTCGCCGTCGGCGGCGTGTTCGGCCTTGATCGACGCGGGTGGAGTCCAGGTCGGGTTCGGGGTCTTGGCGATGATACTGGTGTGGGCGATTGGCGAGCCCCAGCCCTCACGGCCAATCCCCAGCGGGAAGGTATAGACCACGTTCCGCCCCTTGGGGAAATAGTAGAGACGGTACTCGGCCAGGTTGATCACGATGCCCTCGCGCGGGCCCGGCGGCAGGATGAAGCGAGTGGGCAACACGATCTCGGTACCAGTGCCCGGCAACCAGGGATCACCCCCCGGGTTGGCAGCGACCATCTCGCTGTAGCCCAGGTCATAGGCGGTGCCCAGGTCGGCGAAGGTGTCTTCGTATTTGGCCTTGATGACCTGCACCTGGCCGATGATGTCTTCACCCGGCGGTGGCAGGGGCAGCTCCAGGGCGGCAACGGGGCCCGCCATACACAGGGCGGCAAGAGACAGGCAGCGGGCGACGGCAGGCAAGCGCGGCAACATCCGGGAAATCCTTCGCAGATCGAACTGGGGTATGAAAACGGCGATTGTACACTGCCACCTGTTATTTCGGGGAGAGCGCTACAGGGGCGTCCGATGCGCAGCATGTCCGGGAACTGGAATGAAGTCCTGTGGGAGCGAGCTTGCTCGCGCTAGCGGCCCGTGGGCTTGCATTAATATTGAATGTGCCGCCGCCATCGCGAGCAAGCTCGCTCCCACACTGGAACAGGGGGATTAAAGTTCGAACCGCAGCTCCGGCCAGATCGGCGAGGTGCCGCGCTTCTGGGATTCAAGGATCGCCCGGCACAGCGAGCACAGGCGATGATCCTGGAAAATCTTGCGGTCCACGCTCGACCAGCGCGGCTGGGCCGGCAGCAGGCTGCCGCAGAGGGTCCGGTCGGCCGAGCCCCCGAGTTCCAACTGCCGGGTCACCAGGTGCACCCGTACTTCCTGGCAGGCGAACAGGTCCAACTGCTCGTCAGGCTCGATCAGTTGGTAGGCAAACAGGGACCAGGCGGGCCGCGGCATCGGGGGCTCCAAATCGGGGGCGCCCCATTAGCCGAAAGCCCGCCGGTAGAAAAGCGTCAACGCAGCGGGGTCAGCGGCGGCCAGACATTTTCCAGCAACTTGCCCTGGGCCGCGACGGACGGGTGCAATCCGTCACTCTGCATCATGGTCGGGATGCCACCGACATCCTTGAGGAAAAACGGCACCAGCGGGACGTTCTTCTCCTCGGCCAGGGTGCTGTAGACCCGAGCGAAGGCATCGGTGTAGCGCCGTCCGTAGTTGGGCGGCAATTGCATACCCAGCAAAAGTACCTTCGCACCGCTGGCGCGGGCGCTGTCGATCATCGCTGCAAGGTTTTGTTGCAATTGTGTTGGCGGTTGTCCACGCAAGCCATCGTTGCCGCCCAGTTCCAGGATCACCAGGTCCGGTTTATGGGCTGCAAGCAGCGCCGGCAGCCGCGCCGGGCCTCCGGCGCTGGTGTCGCCGCTGATGGAGGCATTGACCACTTTATCGTCAAAACCCTCGGCCTTGAGCCGTTGTTCGAGCAACGACACCCACCCCTGCCGGGTATCCAGGCCGATAGCCGCGCTGATACTATCGCCAACGATCAGGACTGTACCCGCCGCTGCGTTCTGGACCATGCACATCAAGGCCAGGCCGGCACTCAAAAACCACACACGCATCGGATTCTCCATGGGCTCCAGCATTCTCACCGCGACGGACCTTAGCAAAGTGGTCGCCAGCGCGGAAGGTGAACTGACCATCCTGCATGAACTCAGCCTGGAACTGAACAAGCGCGACAGCCTGGCCAGCGTCGGCGCGTCCGGTTCCGGCAAATCCACCCTCCTGGGCCTGCTGGCCGGCCTCGACCTGCCCAGCAGCGGCGAGGTCACGCTCGCCGGGCAGGCCCTCAGCGCGCTGGATGAAGACCAGCGGGCGCGGATCCGCGCCGAGCATGTCGGTTTCGTCTTCCAGTCATTCCAGTTGCTCGACAGCCTCAATGCACTGGAAAACGTCATGTTGCCGCTGGAGCTGGACGGCCGCAAGGATGCCCGCGAACGCGCCACGCAACTGTTGCAGCGCGTCGGCCTGGGCCAGCGCCTGACCCATTCGCCGCGCCAGCTCTCCGGTGGCGAACAGCAACGAGTGGCGATTGCCCGCGCCTTTGCCGCCGAGCCCGACGTGCTGTTTGCCGACGAACCCACCGGCAACCTCGACAGCCACACTGGCGAGCGCATCAGCGACCTGCTGTTCGAACTGAACAAGGAACGCGGTACGACTTTGGTGCTGGTCACCCATGATGAACGCCTGGCCCATCGCTGCCGGCGCCTGATCCGACTTGAAGCCGGCGAGATGGTCGCCCCCCTGGAGCCTTGATGGCACGTCTGCCGCTGTTGCGCCTGTTCAGCCTCGCTGTCCGTCAATTGCTTCGCGATGCCCGCGCCGGTGAGTTGCGGGTGTTGTTCTTCGCCCTGTTGGTGGCGGTGGCGGCGAGCACCGCTATCGGCTACTTCGGTGCCCGCCTCAACGGCGCCATGATGATGCGTGCTACCGAATTCCTCGGCGCCGACCTGCTGCTCGAAGGCAGCTCGCCGGCCCGCCCGGAGCAGATCCGCAGCGGCACCGAATTGGGCCTGGGACATGCCCGGGTGGTGGAGTTCTCCAGTGTCGTGGCCACCGACAATGGCATCCAGCTGTCCAGCGTCAAGGCGGCCGATGACCGCTACCCCTTGCGCGGCGAGCTGAAAAGCACCCCTGCCCCGTTCGCGCCGGAAGAAACCGGCGGACGTCCGAACCCTGGCGAGGCCTGGGTCGAGGCGCGGCTGCTGACGGCACTGGACCTGAAGATCGGCGACAGCATCGACGTCGGCAATCAGACCCTGCGCCTGGCCCGGGTGCTGACCTATGAACCGGATCGCGCCGGCAACTTCTACAGCCTCACCCCGCGGGTACTGATCAACCTCAAGGACCTGGAGGCCACCGGCGTGGTGCAACCGGGCAGCCGTGTCAGCTATCGCGACCTGTGGCGCGGCCCGGCACCGGCCCTGCAAACCTACCGCGACCTGGTCACGCCTGGCCTTGAACCCAACCAGCGCCTGCAGGATGCCCGCGACGGCAACCGCCAGATCGGCGGCGCCCTGGGCAAGGCCGAGCGCTACCTGAACATGGCCAGCCTGGTGGCGGTGCTGCTGTCCGGTGTGGCCGTCGCGCTTTCGGCCAACCGCTTCGCCACCCGACGCTTCGACGCCAGCGCGCTGCTGCGCTGCCTGGGCCTGTCCCGCCGGGAAACCATGGTGCTGTTCAGCCTGCAATTGACGGTGTTGGGCCTGCTCGCCAGCATCAGCGGTGCCCTGCTCGGCTGGGTCGCCCAATTGGGCCTGTTCGCCCTGCTGCATGACCTGCTGCCTACCACCGTTCCGCCCGGCGGCCTGCTGCCGGCGATCGCTGGTATCGGTACCGGGCTGGTGGCGTTGGCAGGGTTCGCCTTGCCGCCACTGGCTGCGCTGGGGCGAGTGCCGCCGCTGCGTGTGCTGCGCCGGGACATGCTGCCAATCCCCTCCAGCTCCTGGGTGATCTACGGTGCCGCACTGGGCGCCCTGGGCCTGATCATGTGGCGCCTGAGCCTGGACCTGGTGCTGACCTTCGCCCTGTTGGGCGGTGGTGTCATTGCCGCGCTGGTCCTCGGCGGCCTCTTGTTGCTGTTGCTCCAGAGCCTGCGTCGCCTGCTGGCCCGCGCCGCCCTGCCCTGGCGGCTGGGCCTCGGCCAATTGCTGCGTCATCCCTTGGCGGCAGCCGGCCAGGCCCTGGCGTTCGGCCTGATCCTGTTGTCGATGGCGTTGATCGCGCTGCTGCGCGGCGAGTTGCTGGACACCTGGCAAAACCAGTTGCCCAAGAATGCGCCGAACTATTTCGCCCTCAACATCCTGCCCAACGACAAGCAAGCCTTCACCGACAAGCTGCTGGAATTGTCCGCGCAATCGGCCCCGCTCTACCCCGTGGTACCCGGGCGCCTGATCAGCATCAATGGCGAACCGGCCACGGAGTTCGTCACCAAGGATTCGGCGGGGGACCGGGCACTGCAACGCGACCTGAGCCTGACCTGGGCCGCGGACCTGCCGGCGGACAACGTCGTCACCGCCGGGACCTGGTGGCCGCAGCAGCCACCGGACGATGTCCCGGGGGTTTCGGTGGAAGGCAAAGTGGCCGAAAACCTCAAGATCAAGCTGGGCGATCGCCTGGTCTTCAGCGTGGGGGGCGTCAACCGTGAGGCGAAGGTCACCAGCCTGCGGCAAATCAACTGGGACAATTTCCAGCCCAACTTCTTCATGATCTTCCAGCCCGGCACATTGAAGGACCTGCCGGCGACCTACCTCACCAGCTTCTACCTGGCGGCGGGTCACGACCAACAGATCGTCGACCTGTCCCGGGCCTTCCCGGCGGTGACGATCCTGCAAGTCGAAGCCCTGCTCGAACAACTGCGCAGCATCCTGGCCCAGGTGACCCTGGCCGTGGAGTACGTGCTGTTGTTCGTGCTGGCAGCGGGGATGGCGGTGCTGTTCTCCGGCCTGCAGGCCACCCTCGACGAGCGGATTCGCCAAGGTGCGCTGTTGCGCGCACTGGGCGCCGAACGGCCCTTGCTGGTCAAGGCCCGACGCATCGAATTCGGCCTGTTGGGTGCGGTCAGCGGCCTGCTGGCGGCCCTGGGTTCGGAGCTGGTGAGCCTGGTGCTTTACCGGTACGCCTTCGACCTGCCCTGGCACCCGCATCCATGGCTGTTGGTATTGCCGCTGTTGGGGGCCTTGTTGATTGGCGCGGCCGGGGTGTTTGGCACCCGTCGGGCGCTCAACGCCAGCCCGCTGACAGTATTGCGCGAGGGTTGATAGACTCCCGGCTTCGCTATCACAAGAAGTTGCCATGAGCCGTTATCGCCCACCCCGCACCGCCGGCACCGCGCTGATCACCCCCGAGGGTGAAGCGCGGATGCGCGCCGAATTCCATGAGCTGTGGCATGTGCGCCGTCCCCAGGTGACCCAGGCGGTCAGCGAGGCAGCGGCCCAGGGCGATCGCTCGGAAAATGCCGAATACACCTACGGCAAGAAAATGCTGCGGGAAATCGACAGTCGCGTGCGCTTCCTCACCAAGCGCCTCGAGGCGCTCAAGGTGGTCAGTGAAAAACCCAGCGATCCAAACAAGGGTTATTTCGGCGCCTGGGTCACGGTCGAAGATGAGGACGGCAAGGAATCACGCTATCGCATTGTTGGTCCGGACGAGCTGGATCTGAAACAGAACCTGATCAGCATTGACTCGCCGTTGGCTCGGGCACTGATCGGCAAGGCCTTGGACGCGGAGGTCAGCGTCCAGACACCCACAGGCGAGAAACGGGTTTATATCGTCGACATCGCGTATCCGTGACTCTCAACTCAGCGGCGCGTGATCAAGCCCTGCCGTGCGACACGGGTCAATTGCCGGATCATTTCGGGAGCATCTTCTGCGCTTGGGGATTGGATGACAGCCAGGTCGAAGCTGTCATTGGCAAAACGTGCCAGTGACTCACCGTCTTCGACGAATTGGATCAGGAAAGCAGCAGGCCCGTGGTTGCGACGTGGCCAGCCGTCAAGGTAACGCAAGAGTGTTGGCTGGTGGGTGCCGCCCAGGAGGATTTTCGGGTTGCGCTGCACTAGGTTCGCCGTGATCGGCGCAAGACGTACAAGGGGACTGGGTGCGTTCATCGTGTCGTGTCTCTGCCTCAAAAGTCTGCATGGCAGGTGAGAGGCAACACCGAACCAGCGCTTTAGCGGTATTTCGAAGCCGTGTTTTTCTGGCTTCTATCGGCGACTGGATGAGTCACCTGGCGCCCCGCAAGTAGCTGTTTAAATCGGCGCATGAGCGGCATCCTAGAGAAGCTGACTGGTCAGTGTCAAGAATCCGCGCACATAAAAAAGGCCTGTACAAGACGGTAATGCTGGCCACTGATCCGTTATCGGAGTCTTTGATTATTTGTTCTGGGACGCGTGGTTTGGTGTGTATATCCGTTTCTGCGGTAACGGCTACTGATGGTTCCGCTCTTACAGCGGGTCACTTTTGGAAAAGCGCCAAAAGTAACCAAAAACGCTTTGCCCCACCACTCGGCACCTCGCCTAGGCTCGGTGTGCCCTCACTCCGGCATTGCTCCGTGGGCCGCCGCGAAGGGCCATCCATGGCCCAGCGCGGCTATCCCGACATCCATGCCGGGATGCCCACTCCACAATGCCTGCGTTCGGCCAGCGTGGTTTAACGGGGCGTCCAGATCAAGATCAAGATCAAGATCAAGATCCAAAGCAAGAGCAAGAGCAAGAGCAAGAGCAAGAGCAAGAGCGGGGCATATGCCGGCATTTATGTGGCTGATCCTCCGCTATCGCGAGCAAGCTCGCTCCCCCACTGGATCTCCAGTGAACACAAAATTCATGTCCGACACAGAACCACTGTGGGAGCGAGCTTGCTCGCGATGAGGCCTGCACACCCAACATCTTCGCCGACTGAGGCACTGCCTTCGCGAGCAGGCTCGCTCCCACAGGAAAAACGCTTCCCATTTCTGAAGAAGCGCCGTTTTTCCTAAGTGAACAGCATTACGTACAAGACGGGCCTCGAATTCAAATCGAGCAATCAACCCGCAATGGCACGATCGACCGACAGCTTGCCCGCCCCTTCGATCAACACGGCAATACTGCCTCCCAGCAACGCCAGGGCAAACTCATAACCGTTGTTGGCCATGAACAAGCCGTTACCAATGTGCACCGAGAAAATCGCCACCAGCGACACAAACGCCAGGCCCAACGCCGCAGGACGGGCCAGCAGACCGATGATCAACGCCAGGCCGGCAAAAAACTCCGTGCCGCCCGCCAGTGTCGCCATCACATAGCCCGGGGTCAGGCCGATGCTTTCCATCCACTGCGCCGTGCCTGCCAGGCCGTAGCCACCGAACAGACCGAAGAGTTTCTGCGAACCGTGGGCGGCAAAGATGACGCCGACGACGATGCGCAGCACAGTCAAGCCGTAGCCGGCGCGGGTGAACAGAACTTTGTTGATGAACGTGCTCATAAGGTCATTCCTTGGGGGTAGTGGAGAGTTGGGCGCTATATTAATCAATAAAATTCATGTTAAAAGCGGAAATAATCCGTAATACCAATCAGTTTATTCGATCATTTACGCAATGCAACCTTTTGCTCCTTCGGTTCCAAGGACTCCCGTTCACGATCAAACGCCAGGTAGTACTTATTCACACTATTAACATAGCTGACGGCGCCCATTCCCACCTGCTCCATGGCAATGCGCTCGACTTGGAAAAACCATTGGTTGGGGTTCAGTCCCCGTCGCCGAGCCTCGGCGCGCATACCTTGGACGCGCTCGGGGCCCATGTTGTAGGCCGCCAGGACAAAAGCCATGCGTTCGCGCTCGTTGAGCTTGGGGCTGGCGAAGAACTTGCGGCGGATGAGGGCCAGGTATTTGGCGCCGGCTTGCACATTGGCGTCCAGGTTCTGGATGTTATCGACCCCGACCCGCTGGGCCGCCGCCGGGGTGATCTGCATCAGGCCAGTGGGGCCTGAGCCGCTGCGGGCGTTGGGTTGCAGGGCGGATTCCTTGAAGGCCAGGGCCGCCAGGTTGAGCCAGTCCATGCCCTGGGCGTCGGCATGTTTTTGCAGCACCGGGCGCAGCTTTTCCAGGCGCTGGCGATTGGCCCTGGCCAACGGATAGTGGACTTGGTACAAACGCCGATAGATACGCAGGAATGCCGCGTCTTGATTAGAGGGCACCTTGTAGGTCACCAGGAATCGGTCGATGCTCGCCCGCAGCATGGCGGCGTCACGGCGAACGAACCAGTATTCGTCACCCGGCTCGCCAATCAGCACCTGACGGTCGAAGCGCAGCTTGGGCAGGATCTTGCCCCAGCGCTCGGCGATGGGCTGCTCGACGATGGTCAAATGGAAAATCCCACCCTGAACCATCTCCAGGACATCCTCCACAGCCAGGGAGGGATCGACCCATTCGATCTTCACCGGCGGCAGCTTGAGCAGCGCCAGTTTCTGGTTGATCTGGCTCACGGCGTCCCCCGCCGCACTGCCGTTGGGCAGGGCCAGGGTCTTGCCGGACAGTTGCTCCACGCGCGTGTAGCGCTTCTCTCCCTTGATGCCCACCAGCAGCAAAGGCACGTCGGTACGGATCGGATTGCTGGCACTGACGGCATGGCCGGCCTGGGGCTCAAGCAACTCACCCGGCGCGACGAGGTCGCCCTCCCCACGCTGCAAGGCACCGAGCAATTGGTCCTTGGCCTTGGGGATGATCTTGAGGGTGATTTCCTGGCCATCCAGGGCGTGGCCATTGAGGTATTGCTCGAAAGCGCGCAGCCGGTGGTATTCGACGCCAATGGGTTGGCCCTGGACTTCACCGGAGCTGTTGCGACTCTGATTGACCAGCACCTTCAACACTCGGCTGCTACGGATCTGCGCCAAGTCGCGCACCGTGCCCGGCGCCACCGCCTGCACCGGGCCAGGCAGCCGCGCTTCGGCCGGCATCGGCAACAGCAGCGAACAACACAACAGTAGCAACACCTGGGGACGTGTCATCCACTCTCCGGAAGGAATACCGCCGACCGCCTCCCTTGAAAAACGAGGCTGAGTCGACAGAAACAGAGCGCCTGAGACGCCGAAAAAGTGCGGAAGACTGGCACAGCGATGGCCTTTATACCAACCCAATGTGTCTCGCGGCCTTAACAGACAGCCTCAACTCGTTGTAGTTCTTGGTTTTTCTTATAAATCTACAGCTCTGATATGCTTTCCGGCCTTTGGGCCGAGGTAGCACCATGCAACTCATCGATATCGGCGTCAACCTGACCAACCCCAGTTTCGCCGACAAACACCAGGCGGTACTTGAGCGCGCCTATGAATCCGCGGTCTGCCAATTGGTCCTGACCGGCACCAGCCTCGAGGGCAGCGAACAGGCCCTGGAACTGTGCCAACAGCTCGACGACACCGGGCAGCGGCTGTTTTCCACCGCTGGCATTCACCCCCCCAGCGCCAGCGAGTGGACCGCCGACAGCGCCCGGCACCTCAAGGACCTGCTGATGCACAGCCGCGTGCGTGCGGTGGGCGAATGCGGGCTGGATTTCTACCGGGACTTCTCTCCTCGGCCCCAGCAGGAAAAAGTCTTGGAGGAGCACCTCGCCCTGGCAGTCCAGTTGCAACTGCCGGTCTTCCTCCATGAGCGCGACGCCGACCAGCGCTTGCTGGACATCCTCCGGGATTTTCGCGATCAGTTGCCGGCGGCCGTGGTGCATTGCTTCACCGGTGATAAAAAGGCGCTGTTCAGCTACCTCGACCTGGACCTGCACATCGGCATCACGGGCTGGATTTGCGACGAACGCCGGGGCACGCACCTGCACCCATTAGTGCGTGAAATACCCCGCGGTCGGCTGATGCTTGAAAGCGACGCGCCCTACCTGCTGCCCCGCACGCTGCGGCCCAAACCCAAGAACGGGCGCAACGAGCCGGCCTACCTGACGGAAGTCCTGCGCGAAGTGGCCTTGCACAGGGGCGAAACCCAGGAAGACCTGGCCGACCACAGCACCGCCTGCGCCCGGGCATTTTTTGGGTTGCCCACTCTTTCCTGACGTCTACACATCCCTGTGGGAGCGAGCTTGCTCGCGATAGCGGCGGATCAGCTTGCATACAGGCTGACTGACACACCGCTATCGCGAGCAAGCTCGCTCCCACAAGGGTAATTTGTTGCCTGTCGGCCCGCATCAAAACCGCGGAATCCGCATTGCCTGTTGACCCACATCAAAACCCAGCCTCTTGAGCAGCGGCACAATAATGGCACCTTGCCAATGCTGTTTCCGCTATCAGAGAAAACCTTCCATGGGTGCCTGGCTTAGCAATATCTCGTTGAAATACAAATTCTGGGCGGTCAATGCAGTCGCCTTTATCACCACGCTGCTGCTGGTGCTCTACGCCGTGCACCTGGAACAGCAAGCCCGCAACCACGCGGCCCAGGCGAACGCCCGGGCCCAGGCACAGGTGCTCGACGCCTGGCCTACTGGACAACCCGTGCCTAAAGCCAACAACCTTTTGGCATTCCAGCGCGGGCAGATCCCGGTGTTCAATGAGCAACCGTTGCCTTCGCTGGTGCAGGCCGAGGGCTGGGTCGAATTCGATGCCGGGCCGCTGTTGGGCGACAACCCGCTGCTGGGTGCCCAGGTGATTCGTCGAGGTGACGGCCAGCAACTCGCGGTGTTGGCCCATGGTGCAAGCCTGAGCCAAGTGTTCGGTGAACGCTTCAGCCAATACGCCGTGGCGGTGTTCGTGGTGATGCTGGCGATGTTGGGCGCGTCGCAACTGTTGATCCGCTTTTTGCTCAGCCAGCTCAACACGCTCAAGGATGTGATGCTGCACGTGGAAAAAACCGGCGACTTGTCCGCCCGTGTGCCCTTGGCCTGCAAGGATGAAGTGGGCCAGATGGCGGCGGCATTCAATGCCATGCAAGCCGGTTATCAACGGGTGGTCGATACCGTTGCCAGCACCGCCCGGCAGTTGGACAGTGGTGCGGCGCGCCTGGCGTCGAGCATGAACGAGGTACGCCACGGCATGCTCGGCCAGCAAAGCGAAACCGATCAGGCGGCCACGGCGATCAACGAGATGTCCGCCACGGTTTATCACATCGCCCAGCACGCCGGCGCCACCCGCGACCTGTCGAAAACCGCCGACACCCTGGCCGGCAATGGCCACGAAGTGGTTGGCCGGGTGCAGCAGTCGATCACCGGGTTGTCTTCGGGCGTGCAGCAGACCGCCGAGATGATCCAACGCCTGGCCGAAGACAGCCAGAAGATCAACGGCGTGGTCAATGTAATCCACAGCATCGCCGAACAAACCAATCTGCTGGCCCTGAACGCGGCCATCGAAGCAGCGCGGGCTGGGGAAATGGGCAGGGGGTTTGCCGTGGTGGCCGACGAGGTGCGCAATCTGGCCAAGCGGGTCCAGACGTCCACGGATGAAATCACCACCATGGTCTCGGCCCTGCAAGCCGGAACCCGGGACGCGGTGGACTTCATGCAGGAGAGTTCGCTCAAGGCCGATGACTGCGTACAACAGGCCCGCGAGGCCGGCGATGCGTTGGCGCAGATCACCGCAGCGGTGGCACAGATGCGCGAGAGCAATACCCAGATTGCTGTCGCGGCCGAGCAGCAAAGCCACGTTGCCGAAGAAATGAACCGGGCGGTGGTGAGCATTCGCGACGTGACCGAAAACACCGTGCGCCAGACCGTGGATTCAGCCACCACCAGTGACGAACTGGCAACGTTGGCGGGAGAGTTGAGCAAGGCGATCGGACAGCTGAAACTGTAGAAACTGGCTTGCCTGTGGCTTCTGTGGCGAGGGAGCTTGCTCCCGCTGGGGCGCCCGTAGGAGCTGTCGAGTGCAACGAGGCTGCGATCTTTCCCCAGACACTTGAATCTCAAGCGAAAGATCAAAAGATCAAAAGATCGCAGGCTTCGCCAGCTCCTACAGAGCCCAGCGGGAGCAAGCTCCCTCGCCACAACAGCGGTTCCTTGCCACAAAGCAGCTCCTCGCCACAACAGCAAAACTGTATGGCCACCTATCGCTTCGATAGCCAACCGCCATTCGCCGCACCGCCCGCCCGGACCTATCCTTGGGTTATTCGGTTTCGTTCGAGGAATAGCATCATGGGCAAACGTCACCCCAACCTTCCGGCCTGGCAATGGCGCGCCTACCCCGACAATCCTCGCCATCCCACCAACCTGGTGTTGCACCTGATTGCCGTGCCGCTGTTCATCATCGCATTTCTGCTGATTGTGTCGGGGGTATTCAGCTTGAGCCTGGGCGATGTCGCCATCGGTGTCATCGGCCTACTCGCGGCACTGGGTTTGCAGCGCCACGGCCACAGCCTGGAGGCCCAGGCCTCCGAACCGTTCAGCGACCGCAAGGATGCGGTCTCACGCCTGTTGGTGGAGCAGTTCCTGACTTTTCCGCGGTTCTTTCTCGGTGGTGGCTGGTGGCGCGCCTGGCGTGATCGCCACCGTCACAACCGCAAGCCTTAACTGAGGAAAGCGTTAACCAAAGATCGTTACGGTCTGCCGGCTCAGGGCGATCAAGCGGCCATCGGCGCTCCAGAACTTCGCGGCGACATGGCCGTAGCCGTCCTGGGCATGCTCGCTCTCAGCCAGGTATTTGCACCAGTCCAGCGTCGTGAGCTCCAGCAACGGCTGGACGAACTCGATGGTCCAGGTGAGCGTACTGCCGGGGGCCATTTGCGAGAGGTGCGGCAGCAACGCCGGCGGCCAGGCGTCCACCAAGGCCAGGATATGGCTTTCGTTAAGCGGCTCCTCCTGCACATCACCGCGCAAGCGCACCCAGCCGCCCATGCTTCGGGATTTATTGCCGCTGAACGGCAAGCCGCCGACGCTCCAACGCATCGCCAGGTGCCGCATGAATTCCGGGGTCATGCCCTTGACGTAAGGCAGTTCCTGGCATTGCTCCACACTTTTGAAATCCGGCGCGGGGTCGGCCTGCACCGCCACCACGGATGAGCGCGAAGCGCCAAAGCTGCCTTGCACCACGGTCACCACCTGGCCGTTCTGCACCGCCCGCCCCAACACTTGGCTCACCGCCTTGCCTTCACGCTACACATCGACATCAAAACTCACCGGCACGTCGGGCTCGACCGGGCCGACGAAGGTAATCGCCAGCGAACGCACCGGGCGATCCGCCGGTACTCGGGCACGCATCGCCTCATATTGCAGCGCCGCCACCAACCCGCCAAAACTGGCCCGGCCCTGGCCCCATTCTGGCGCGATGGTCACCGCGCCTGGCTGCCGGCGCACGGCATCGATCAACTCGGAAAAGCGCATGACGACCTCGAAAACAGGGGAAAAGGATGAAGGCATCTTAACCAGCCCGGACGGGCGGCACAGGGCTCATTCCGGCCAAAGAGGCTGACAGAAAAGCCGCCGTTTTTGAATTTCCCATAAATCTACTGTGGGAGCGAGCTTGCTCGCGATAGCGGTGTACCAGTCAATCATTACGCAAGCTGACACACCGCTATCGCGAGCAAGCTCGCTCCCACAAAAGGAAAGTCCCATAGGGGGAATACGGTGGGTTCAGGACTTTCCGAAGCAACTCGCGATCAACTTGTCGAGCACCTTGTCGGACTTGGCCTCGGCCTTTTCCATCGTGGCGTGCCAGGTCGGTACGCAAGCGTGCAGATCGGTTTCTTCCTTGGCCCTGGCCAGCCATTGCCAGCAATCATGCCAGTCGCCCAGCGCGCCCTGGGCGGATTTGAGTCGGGGCATGGCCGCTTCGGGCAGGCGGTCGAGCTCAGGGTAAGCTTCGATGGCGTAGCGCACACGCTTGATCAACAAGCGCAAACGGTGGCGGTCATGGGCCGGATCGCGCAGGGCTTCGTCGAGTTTCTTCCATTGCTTGTCCAGGCGCTTTTCGATGCGTTTGCGCAAGCCCTTCAGCAACCCCTCACGCTGGGCGGCGCGAATGAAGCGCGGGAACGCATCGAGGATCATCAACAACTGGGCCAGCTCGACACTGGCGGCCACGGCGGGATAGGCATCGGCCATTTGCACCTGGCGTCGCCGCGCCGCCGCGATCTGGCCGTGTTGCTCAAGGTAAGCCGCCAACACTTCGCGGTCGCGCAGGGGGGTGGTCAACGTACCGACCGCCGAAGCCGCCGTTTCCAGTTGTTCGACGCCAGGCAATCCACGCAGCGGACGCAACAAGCTGCGCAAACGGCGTACCGTCGTGCGCAGGTCATGCAGGGCTTCGCTGTCGGTGTGGGCATTCAAGCGGGCCTGACAGGCCAGCAGGCGGACTTCCAGGCCCAGTATGCGGGCCACCAGCCGATCGATCATTGGGCGCACTCCGTACGCAGCTTCAAGTCGGGAGCTCAAGCCGCAAGTAAGGAGCGCGTCGCACGTTCCTTACTTATAACTTGTAGCTGTTTTTATCGTCCCGCGCGGGATTCGCGGATGTAGAAACGCGCCTTCTCGGCTTTTTTGGCGCAGCCTTCGAACGCTTCGAATTGCTGCTGGGTCTTGGCGCCAGTCAGCAGGGACAAGGCCTTGGAGTAGCTGACGGTGCCGGCAAGACCTTCGGCCTTGGCCAGGTCCAGTTCACGCCAGGCGCTGTCGAGTTGGCGGCCACAGCTGTCACGGTAAGCGGTTTTGCCTGCGCAACCAGCCAGGGCCAGAACCATCAGGGAAGCCACCAGGGGCAGGCAGATCCGGGCTTTCATCGATTACACCTCAAGTCAGGAAAACAGTCGTGCTGGTAAGACGGTCGCACCGGCAAAAAGTGCCAAGGCCCGACCGGGTAAATTCCAGTGTGGGAAAGAATACGCAAATGCCGCGCTGGCGTATCAAATAACGACGCGTGCGCCACAATGATTGAGCCGAGCCGTCGATGAGTGCATTGTTGAAGCCTGTTCGACAAGAGGCCGGGTCATGACAAAACGTGTCGCATTGGTATTGGGTTCGGGTGGAGCCCGGGGCTATGCCCATATCGGGGTGATCGAAGAAATCGAACGACGCGGCTATGACATCGCCTGCATCGCCGGTTGTTCCATGGGCGCTGTCGTCGGCGGGATCTATGCCGCGGGCAAGCTCAAGGATTACCGCGACTGGATCGAAAGCCTCGACTACCTGGATGTCCTGCGGCTGGTGGACGTCAGCTTTCGCCTGGGGGCGATTCGCGGTGAGAAAGTGTTCGGGCAGATCCACAAGATCGTCGGCGACATCAATATCGAGGACCTGCGCATTCCCTACACCGCCGTGGCCACCGACCTGACCAACCAGCAGGAAATCTGGTTCCAGGAAGGTTGCCTGCACCAGGCAATGCGCGCCTCGGCGGCGATTCCCAGCCTGTTCACGCCGGTGATGCAAGGCAATCGTATGCTGGTCGATGGCGGCCTGCTCAATCCGTTGCCGATCGTGCCGGTGGTGTCGAGCCACTGCGACCTGATCATCGCCGTCAACCTCAACGCCACCAATCAGAAACAATATCGCTTACCGGTGATTCCGCGCCCCGCCGCGTTCAGGCGTCGCTTCGACACCCTGGTCAGCTCGCTGGGTTCGCGCCTGCCGTTTCGCCGCAAGCAGGCCGAACAACTGTTGCTGCTGGAGCAGGAAGCCTTGAAGGCCGAGGCCGCCGACATCAACCCGTGGATCGACTCGGCCGAGCCCGAAGGCCAACAACCGGCTGCCGCGCCGGAGAACGAAGGCGCGCCGAAATCCGCCACCGGTTCATTCATCATCGATAACGTCGGCCCGGCCTCGTTGCTGGACTTGATCAACCAGAGTTTCGAAGTGATGCAGACCTCCCTGGCCCAGTACAAGATCGCCGGTTACCCGCCGGATGTGCTGATCAACGTGCCGAAGCGGGTGTGCCGGTTCTTCGAGTTCTACAAGGCGCCGGAATTGATCGCCCTGGGGCGGGAGATTGCCAGCGATACCCTGGATCGGTATGAGCGTGAGCAGAACTAGGGATTTGCGGTGGCTGTGCGGGCCTCATCGCGAGCAAGCTCGCTCCCACATTGGATCTGCGGTGGACACTGCCCCTGTGGGAGCGAGCTTGCTCGCGATGGCCACAGCCCAGACACCCCCTGTCGCTTATACACATCGGCCGCG
>NZ_JABAEE010000110.1:0-15891 GCF_023701885.1 Pseudomonas sp. CG7
CTTCGTCCGCAGCGTCAGATGGCTCTAAGAGACAGGCCCCCAAGCCTCAAGGACTGTAATACCCCACCGCCACCAGAAAATGCCCAACCTTCTTCAGATACGCATGCTTGTCCTCAACCCTCCCAGTCACCGGATTCTTCCAACGATACTCATACTCCCCCACATCCTGCTTGCCGATCATGGCCAGGATCGGCTCCCCCACTGGTTTGCCATCCGGGTCCTTGACCTTGGCAAAGTCGGTATTGATCAAACGCAGGTTGGTGCCATGGCCAACATAGCGCCGGGTATCGAGGTCGACGACAAAGACATACAAATCATCCTGCAGATACCCGCCCTTCAGAGCGTTGACTGCCGTCAGCGTGGCTTTCTCGTTTTTCAGCAGGTCACTCGAGGCCTTGTCCAGCAGTGCCCGGGCCTGTTCGGCTGAAGCACGCGGCAAGTAATAACCGACGGCCAGGATTCGCTCACCAACACGCTGGAAATACACATGTTTGCGCTCGACCTTGCCGTCTGCCCAGTTCTGCCAACGGTACTCGGCTTGCTGAATGCCGCTGGCCTCGGGAGTTTTCAAGGCGTCCTTGAAGGCTTTGCGCAAATCCGGCCCCAGTACTTCGGACACGTCCCGCCCGATCAACGCCGAGGAAGGTCCGCCGCTGGCAAGCATCACACCCTGGGTATCGACCACGAACACATAACGATCCTTGTCGACAAATTCCCCTTGGCGGCTGAAGGCGGCGAAAGCCTTGTCACCGTTGTCATGGTAATAGGCCAAGGCCTTCTCCAGCAGCGCCCGGGCCGCGTGGCCATCGTCCGCAGTGGCCGCCTGGGCCTGGGCCATCCCCAGCATGAGCATTGCGCCCAGCCAGGCCATCCTGTGAAAAAAACCCATGCGTGCGCCCCTCGTTCTTGTTGGTGTTTCAAGAGCGTAGACGGCGTGGGTTAATGTTGGAGTATTCAGGGGATTGCTGGGGAGTCGAGTCAGTGGGATTGATATCGACTGACATGGCGCTATCGCGAGCAAGCTCGCTCCCACACTGGACCGCGTTTACTGTGGGAGCGAGCTTGCTCGCGATGGCGGCGGCACATTCAGAAGGATGCGCCGGGATACTCCACTATCGCGAACAAACGCCCCCCGACTATTGAGCCCGAGCGCTGAGTTGCTGCTGCAAATGCTGGATCTGCGCTTGCAAGGTATTGATGTTGCGGGTGACCTGCCCGCGGAAGGCGTCGAACTCGGCGGTGTTGCTGTTATCCTGCTGGCTCTTGAGCACGATCACGTCCTGCTCCAGGCGCTCGATGGCAGAGTTGGAGGTGGCTCTTTTCAGGGCGGTGATGTCGGCACCGATGCTCTTGAGCTGGGCATCCAGGGCACCACCCTCGCCTTGATTCTTCAAGGCGGTCACTTCAGCGGCCAGCGCCTTGACCTGGGCTTGGAGCTCCTTGTTGGAAGCTTGCAATTGAGTGTTGGTGTTCTGCTGGTCAGAAGCCTGGGCAATGAGCTGGGCCAGTTCCTTGTCCAGGTCGGCGGATGGACCGAACGTGGCTTGTTGCTGCCGGTACTGCTCCTGCAGCTTGCCGTCGAATTGCCGGGCCTGCTCCTGCAGCTTGTTGTCCAACTGTTTGATCTGCAATTTCAAGGCTTCACTGTCACTCATGACATTGGACTGCCCGGCGACCACCTTGCCGGAAATGTCCTGCAAGCGCCCCGCCGCATCTTCACTGATCCGGGCGAAGCTTTCCTGGGTCGCCACCAATTGCTGCTCCATCAGGGAAATCTGCTGGAAGCTCCACCAGGCCAGGAAACCGAACGCACACAGCAGCGCGCCGACCAATGCCCACAGCGGCCCGGTGCTGGGCCCCTTGGCCTTGACCTTCGCCGCGGCGGCCGGCGCCGGGCGCGCTTGCACGTGGGGCGGCTGGCGGTTGGGCAGGAAATCATCGTCATCGGGAATGTCGGCCCGCATCCGCAGGCTCGGTACATCATCGAAGTCGTCGTTGGCATCGTTACGCATGGGCATGGTTCGACCTTTGGGAAACCGGTAATGGCTTGATGCGGCGAGTATAACCCCGTCGCCCGCCGCACCGATTGACCCCGAACCGGGCACTCGGTTCATGGCGGGCCGATCAGCGGGCGTTTTGGACCGTCCACCAGGCGCAAAATTCATCCAGGGCGGTCCAGAGGCTGATCTGCGGATCGTAATCGAGAGAATGCCGGGCCCGGCTGATGTCCAGGGTGAAATTCTTGTTCATGACCTGCATGCCCAGGCGCGACAGCGTCGGTTCGGGGCGGCCTGGCCAGAGCTTGCAGACCCCTTCATTCAGGGCCGCGACGCTGTAAGCCAAGCCGTAGGAACGATAACGTCGGACCTGTGGGACTTCCATCTGGCGCATCACATAATTTACCACATCCCACAATGGGACCGGTGCACCGTTGCTGATGTTGTAGGCCTTGCCCAAGGCGGAATCGCTGGCCAGCAGGCTGCTGAGCAACGCTTCGTTGAGGTTCTGCACGCTGGTGAAATCCACCTTGTTCAAGCCGTTGCCGACAATGGCCACGCGCCCCTTGCGCTGCATTTTCAACAGGCGCGGGAAAATACTCATATCACCGGCACCCGTCACGAAACGCGGGCGCAGGGCCAGCACTTCGAGGCCGCACTCCTGGGCGCCGAAGACTTTCTGCTCGGCCAGGTACTTGGTGGCGGCATAAGGATGCTTGAAGCGCTTGGGCACCTGTTCTTCGGTCAACCCGAGGTGGTCACGGCCATCAAAGTAAATGGCCGGCGAGGCCAGATGAACCAGGCGACGCACCTTCTGCTTGAGGCAGGCCTCGACGACATTTTCCGTGACCTGAACGTTGCCCTGGTGGAAATCCTGGTAGCGCCCCCACAGCCCAACGGAACCGGCGCAATGCACCACGGCCTCGACATCCAGGCACAGGTCGCGGGCCAGCAGCGGGTCGCTCAAGTCCCCTTGGACGAATTGCGCACCGCGCCGCACCAGGTGCTCCACACTCTCGGCCCGGCGACCGGTGACCCGCACATCCAGGCCCTGCTCCAGGGCGAAACGCGCAAAGCGCCCGCCAATGAAGCCGCTCGCGCCGGTGACCAAAATCTTCATGCATGCTCCTAAAAATCAGATTCGAGCTACAAGCCTCAAGCTTCAAGCCAAGGGCTTTTAACCGACTGCTTGCAGCGTGCTGCTTGCCGCTGCGATCAGTCGCTCGGTCAATAAGCCGAGCAACTGTCCACCATTGCGCCAATGATGCCAGTACAGCGGCACATCGATCGGTTTATCTGCCAACAATTCCACCAGCACGCCTCGATCCAGCTGTTCGCGCACTTGCAGCTCCGGCACCAGCCCCCAGCCCAGTCCCGCTTCAGCGAGACGGATGAAACCTTCGGACGAGGGGCACAGATGATGCTCGAAACCGCCCTCCACGCCCACGGACGCGAGGTAGCGGTGTTGCAGGAAATCATCCGGACCAAACACCAAGGCTGGCGTACGGGCCAGTTGATCGGCTCGCACGCCGCCGGGAAAATGCCGGGCGATGAAGGCCGGGCTGGCCAACGCCCGGTAACGCATCGCCCCCAGCAAGACACTGCGGGCGCCCGCCACCGGGCGTTCGCTGGCGCAGACACAGGCCGCCACTTCACCGGCGCGCATGCGCTTGAGGCCAACGGTCTGGTCCTCCACCACCAAGTCGAGCAACAGGTGGTGGGCGGCGCAGAAATCGCCCACGGCAGCGGCCCTCCAGGTCGCCAAACTGTCGGCGCTCAAGGCGATGCGCAGACGCTCCGGCAGGCCCTCTTCATCCAGCGCCGGCAGCAGGCTTTGCAGGTCACGCTCGAGCAGCCGCACCTGTTGCACGGGGTTGAGCAGCCGGCGGCCGATTTCCGTCGGCACCGGCGGCGTGGCCCGCACCAGGACGGGCTGGCCGGCACGCGCCTCCAGCAACTTGATTCGTTGGGAAATGGCCGACTGCGACAAACCCAGCACCTGGGCTGCGCGCTCGAAACCGGCCTGCTCGACCACGGCGGCCAGGGCAGAGAGCAATTTGTAGTCGAACATCAGTAATCCTAATGGGCAATCAGCAATATTGGTTTTTCTTATACAGCCCTTCCCGGGAAAATGACCAGCGACAGCAACTGACCGGGGGATAAAAAAATGTGGCAAAGCTATGTGAACGGGCTCGTGGTGGCCCTCGGGCTGATCATGGCCATCGGCGCCCAGAATGCGTTCGTACTGGCCCAGAGCCTACGCCGCGAGCATCACTTGCCGGTAGCGGCGCTGTGCATCACCTGCGATGCCCTGTTGGTCGCCGCCGGGGTTTTCGGCCTGGCGACCTTGCTGGCCCAGAGTCCGTTGCTGCTGTCGATTGCCCGCTGGGGCGGTGCGGCGTTCCTGCTCTGGTACGCCAGCCAGGCCTTGCGCCGGGCCTGCTCGAAGCAGAGCCTGAAGCAAAGTGAGAACCACGCCGTACGCTCGCTGCGGGCGGTGTTGCTCAGCGCGCTGGCGGTGACGCTGCTCAACCCCCACGTCTACCTCGACACGGTGCTGCTGATCGGTTCCCTCGGCGCCCAGCAGAGCGTGCCCGGCGCCTACGTGATAGGGGCGGCCAGTGCCTCGCTGCTCTGGTTCCTCACCCTGGCCATCGGCGCGGCATGGCTGGCACCGTGGTTGGCCCGCCCAAGCACTTGGCGGTTCCTGGACCTCTTGGTAGCGGTAATGATGTTTACCGTGGCGATGCAATTGATCGTCACCGGCTGATTATTCCAAACCGCTCTGGAACCTCTATTCCACACAGTTGTTGCGTGGTTATGCCGCACCCCCGGTGCTATGATCCGACTCCTGCGCCGCAAAGAGTACAAACTCCCCGGCGCTAGTCTGGCCGCCCGTGATCGGCCTTGCGCTCACCGCAACCTGACCTGATTAGGAGAATCACCATGGCTTTCGAATTGCCGCCGCTGCCCTATCCACACGATGCACTGCAGCCGCACATCTCCAAAGAGACTCTGGAATACCACCACGACAAGCACCACAACACCTATGTCGTGAACCTGAACAACCTGGTGCCTGGCACCGAGTTCGAAGGCAAGACCCTGGAAGAAATCGTCAAGACTTCCTCGGGCGGTATCTTCAACAACGCCGCTCAGGTCTGGAACCACACCTTCTACTGGAACTGCCTGGCGCCAAACGCCGGCGGTCAACCAACCGGCGCCCTGGCTGAAGCCATCAATGCAGCCTTCGGTTCGTTCGACAAGTTCAAGGAAGAGTTCAGCAAGACGTCCATCGGCACCTTCGGTTCCGGCTGGGGCTGGCTGGTCAAAAAAGCTGACGGTTCCCTGGCCCTGGCCAGCACCATCGGCGCCGGCAACCCGCTGACCAACGGCGACACCCCGCTGTTGACCTGCGACGTGTGGGAACACGCCTACTACATCGACTACCGCAACGTTCGTCCGAAATACGTCGAAGCGTTCTGGAACCTGGTCAACTGGAAATTCGTCGCCGAGCAGTTCGAAGGTAAAGCCTTCACTGCCTAAGCTCGATGCCAGACCAAAGAAACCCGGCGCCATGCCGGGTTTTTTTTTCACGGCGAAAAATGATCGCAGACAAGACACCTCGCGTCTGGAAAGCAAGAAAAAATCCCGGCGGGCCTCAAGTTGCGGTGCCTTTCAACCGACACAATGGTCGTAGAGCAATCACTCTGGAAAAAACGTATACCGGTCAGGTTTCAAGCGAAAACCCTTGTGTTTGATTGTCCCTTTGACTGACATCACAGGATTGCCAATACTCATGGCAACTTGACGCTACCCGCACGGAACAAGGAACCACTCTTTGAAGCTGGAACTCAAGAACAGCTTGTCTGTGAAGTTGCTCCGGGTCGTGCTCCTCTCGGCATTGATCGTTGGTGTGGTCTTGAGCTGCGCCCAGATCGTGTTCGATGCCTACAAAACCAACCAGGCCGTCGCCACTGACGCCCAACGTATCCTCGACATGTTCCGCGACCCTTCGACCCAGGCCGTCTACAGCCTGGACCGGGAAATGGGCATGCAGGTGATCGAGGGCCTGTTCCAGGACGAAGCCGTACGCATGGCGTCCATCGGCCACCCCCGCGAAACCATGCTCGCCGAAAAAGCCCGACCCTTGAAGCACTCCGACAGCCGCTGGCTGACCGACCTGATCCTGGGCAAAGAGCGCACCTTCACCACGCAACTGGTGGGACGCGGCCCCTACAGCGAATATTACGGCGACCTGAGCATCACCCTCGACACCGCCACCTACGGCGAGGGCTTCATCGTCAGCTCGGTGATCATCTTTATCTCCGGGATGCTGCGGGCCCTGGCCATGGGCTTGGTGCTGTACCTGGTCTATCACTGGCTGCTGACCAAGCCGGTGTCGCGGATCATCGAGCACCTGCCCGAAATCAACCCCGATCGCCCCAGCGCGCACAAGATCCCGCAGCTGCGCGGCCATGAACGAAACGAGCTGGGCCTGTGGATCAACACGGCCAACCAATTGCTCGAATCCATCGAACGCAACACGCACCTGCGCCACGAAGCGGAAAACAGCCTGCTGCGCATGGCCCAGTACGATTTTCTCACCGGCCTGCCCAACCGCCAGCAACTGCAACAGCAACTGGACAAGATCCTGGTGGACGCCGGGCGCCTGCAACGTCGGGTGGCGGTGCTGTGTGTGGGGTTGGATGACTTCAAGGGCATCAACGAGCAGTTCAGCTATCAGACCGGCGACCAGTTGCTGCTGGCCCTGGCGGATCGGCTGCGGGCCCACAGCGGCCGGCTCGGCGCGCTGGCGCGATTGGGGGGCGACCAGTTCGCCCTGGTCCAAGCCGACATCGAGCAGCCCTACGAGGCCGCCGAGCTGGCCCAGAGCATCCTCGATGACCTGGAAGCACCGTTCGCCATCGATGATCAGCAGATCCGCCTGCGGGCCACTATCGGCATCACCCTCTTCCCCGAAGACGGTGACAGCACCGAGAAACTGTTGCAGAAAGCCGAGCAGACCATGACCCTGGCCAAGAGCCGCTCGCGCAATCGCTACCAGTTCTACATCGCCAGCGTCGACAGCGAGATGCGCCGCCGTCGCGAACTGGAAAAAGACCTGCGCGAGGCCCTTGCCCGCGAGCAGTTCAGCCTGGTGTACCAACCGCAGATCAGCTACCGCGACCTGCGGATAGTAGGCACCGAGGCCTTGATTCGCTGGCACCATCCCGAGCACGGCCTGGTGCCGCCGGACTTGTTCATTCCCCTGGCCGAACAGAACGGCACCATCATCGCTATCGGCGAATGGGTGCTGGACCAAGCGTGCAGGCAATTGCGCGAATGGCACGACCAGGGTTTCCTCGACCTGCGCATGGCGGTCAACCTGTCGACGGTGCAACTGCACCACGCCGAGCTGCCGCGGGTGGTGAACAATCTCCTGCAGATGTACCGGCTGCCGCCGCGCAGCCTGGAACTGGAAGGCACCGAGACCGGCCTGATGGAAGACATCACCACCGCGGCCCAGCACTTGCTGAGCCTGCGCCGCTCCGGGGCGCTGATTGCCATCGATGACTTCGGCACCGGCTATTCGTCCCTGAGCTACCTCAAGAGCCTGCCGCTGGACAAGATCAAGATCGACAAGAGCTTCGTCCAGGACCTGCTCGACGACGAGGACGACGCGACCATCGTCCGGGCCATCATCCAGTTGGGCAAGAGCCTGGGGATGCAGGTCATTGCCGAGGGCGTCGAGACGGTGGAGCAGGAAGCCTACATCATCGCCGAGGGCTGCCATGAAGGTCAGGGGTACTATTACAGCAAACCGCTGCCGGCGCGGGAGTTGGGTATTTACCTGAAGCAGGCCGAGCGCAGCAAGGTTTCCATAATCTGACCCCCCCAGCACCAAGCCTTCGTAGGAGCTGGCGAAGCCTGCGATCTTTGGTTTGTTCGCTTGGGATTCAAGCGCCAGGGGAAAGATCGCAGCCTCGCTTCGCTCGGCAGCTCCTACAGACGCCTCCTACAGGGGGTGATTCTCATCATTAAACAAGAAATATTTACAACCATAACCCTTTACACATAATGCAAATCTTTCGCATTATGTCGCAGTTTTTGCGCACCCTCGCGCCTGTCCCATCCATCACCGAAGCAGGATGTTCGCCATGATTCGTATGCCCCTGGCTACCGCCAGTCTGCTGGCCATCGCTATTTCCCTCGCCGGTTGCGGCGAAGGCAAAGACAAGGCCGCCGCGCCCCAAGCGCCAACGCCGGCCGCCAGCACCGCGGCACCGGTCGCCCCTGCTGCCGCTGGCAAAATCGACGAAGCCGCCGGCAAGGCTGTTGTCGCGCACTACGCCGACATCGTCTACGCCGTCTACAGCGATGCCGAATCCACGGCGAAAACCCTGCAAACCGCCGTCGACGCGTTCCTGGCCAAGCCGAACGCCGAGACCCTGAAAGCCGCGAAGGCTGCCTGGGTCGCCGCACGCGTACCCTACCTGCAAAGCGAAGTGTTCCGCTTCGGCAACACCATCATCGACGACTGGGAAGGCCAATTGAACGCCTGGCCCCTGGACGAAGGCCTGATCGACTACGTCGACAAGTCCTACGAACACGCCTTGGGCAACCCGGGCGCCACCGCCAACATCATCGCCAACACCGAAGTCCAGGTTGGCGAAGACAAGGTCGACGTCAAAGACATCACCCCGGAAAAACTCGCCAGCTTGAACGAGCTGGGTGGTTCCGAGGCCAACGTCGCCACCGGCTACCACGCCATCGAATTCCTGCTGTGGGGCCAAGACCTCAACGGTACCGGTCCGGGCGCTGGCAATCGCCCAGCTTCGGACTACCTGGAAGGCGCCGGCGCCACCGGCGGCCACAACGACCGTCGTCGTGCCTACCTCAAGTCCGTGACCCAACTGCTGGTCAATGACCTGCAGGAAATGGTCGGCAACTGGAAGCCGAACGTGGCCGACAACTACCGCGCCACCCTGGAAGCCGAGCCGGCCGAGAGCGGCCTGCGCAAGATGCTGTTCGGCATGGGCAGCCTGTCCCTGGGTGAACTGGCGGGCGAGCGCATGAAGGTGTCCCTGGAAGCCAACTCGCCAGAAGACGAGCAGGATTGCTTCAGCGACAACACCCACAACTCGCACTTCTACGATGCCAAGGGCGTGCGTAACGTGTACCTGGGCGAATACACCCGCGTCGACGGCACCAAGCTGGCTGGCGCCAGCCTGTCGTCCCTGGTCGCCAAGGCCGACCCGGCCGCGGACACCGCGCTCAAGGCCGACCTGGCCGACACCGAGGCCAAGATCCAGGTCATGGTCGATCACGCCAACAAGGGTGAGCACTACGATCAACTGATCGCCGCCGGCAACACCGCTGGCAACCAGATCGTCCGCGACGCCATCGCCGCACTGGTCAAGCAGACCGGTTCGATCGAGCAGGCCGCGGGCAAACTGGGCATCAGCGACCTGAACCCGGACAGCGCTGATCACGAGTTCTGATCAACGCCGGCTGGCTGAGGATTAACGCAGCCAGCCACGCCACAAAACCTGTGGGAGCGAGCTTGCTCGCGATAGGGGTCTATCAGTCGACATCGATGTTGGCTGATCCACCGCTATCGCGAGCAGGCTCGCTCCCACAGTGCTTTCTGGGGTTTCGAAAATGTGCGATCAGCCATCACTTCCCTTGTGGGAGCGAGCCTGCTCGCGATGAGGGTATGTCAGTCGACATCGATGTTGGTTGATCCACCGCTATCGCGAGCAGGCTCGCTCCCACAGGGGTGCATCACTGCAACCCCGCAAGCCGCCCTTCGATAAATCGCCGTTCCGGCAGTTGCTGCGTCAGTTCAAGCGCACGGCGGTAGGCGGCCCGCGCCTCCTCCACCTGCCCTAACTGCCGACAGAACTCCGCCCGTGCCGAATGGGCCAGGTGATAGTCCGTCAAATCGCCCCTGGCGAGTATTCCGTCAACCAGGCGCAGCCCTTCCTGGGGCCCGTCGCGCTTGGCCAGGGCGGCGGCTCGGTTGAGTTCGATCACCGGCGACGGCACGGCCCGCAGCAGCACATCATAGAGCCCGACGATCTGCGGCCAATCGGTCTCCTCGGCCGTCGGCGCTTCGGCATGCACCGCCGCTATCGCCGCTTGCAAGCAGTACGGCCCGAACCGCCGGGTCTTCAACGCGGCTTCCACCAACGCGCAGCCCTCGGCGATCAGCTCGGTGTCCCACAAGGATCGGGACTGTTCATCCAGCAGGATCAGCTCACCGGTCGACGACGTTCGCGCCGGTCGCCGGGATTCGTGCAGCAGCATCAACGCCAGTAGCCCCATGACCTCGGCCTCGGGCAGCAACTCCATCAGCAGACGCCCGAGGCGGATGGCTTCGCGCGTCAGGTCTTCGCGGGTCAGCTCGGCGCCCATCGACGCCGAATACCCTTCGTTGAACACCAGGTAGATCACTCGCAGCACGCTGTCCAGACGCTCCGGCAGCTCCGCCCGGGACGGCACCTGGTAGGGGATCCTGGCATCGCGGATTTTCGCCTTGGCCCGCACGATGCGCTGGGCAATGGCCGCCGGGGCGGCGAGGAATGCCCGGGCGATCTGCTCGGTGGTCAGGTCGCAGACTTCCCGTAGCGTCAGGGGCACCTGGGCATCCGCCGCCAGGGCCGGGTGGCAGCAGGTAAAAATCAGCCGCAGGCGATCGTCTTCCACGTCTTCGTCACTCCACTGGCCCTGTTCCAGTTCCTCGAGTTGGGCGATCAACATCGGTTGGGACGCGGCGAAACGCGCCCGTCGGCGCAAACTGTCGATGGCCTTGAAACGCCCGGCAGACACCAGCCAGGCCCGTGGATTGTCCGGCACTCCGTCGCGCTGCCAGCGATCGACCGCAATGAAAAAGGCCTCGTGCAAGGCCTCTTCCGCAAGATCGAAGTCTCCCAGCAGGCGAATCAGGGTCGCCAGGATCCGTCGCGAGTCTTGCCGATAAACCTGCTCGACCCGCGCCTTGACCGATTCGGCCGACATCAGTCGGGCATGCCCCGGGTAACCAGCGCTTCAAGCCGGTCCAGGCTCTCGCCCCACCCTTCATGGAAGCCCATGGCTTCGTGCGCCTGGCGATCCTCCTCGCTCCAGTGCAGCGCACGGGCGGTGTAACGGGTTTGGGTTAACGCATGAGAGGCAGTTGTGAGGTTCATGAATGAAATCCTGTTTGTGCTTGTTGTTCAGGGGTTCAGTTGGCGTACCGGTCGTACTTCGACGCAGCCGACCCGGGCCGCCGGAATATTGCCGGCGACCTGGATGGCTTCGTTGAGGTCCTTGGCGTCGATCAAATAGAAGCCCGCCAGTTGCTCCTTGGTTTCGGCGAACGGGCCGTCGGTGATCGACAGCTTGCCGCCGCGCATGCGCACCGTGGTGGCGGTCTGTACCGACTCCAGGGCCTCGGCGGCCACCATGCGCCCGCTGCCCTGGATCGACTCGGCATAGGCCATGCACTCGGCGTCCTCCGGGCTGTCGGGCGAGTTGTGCAGCGTGTGTTCGTTGCTATACACCAGGCATAGGTACTTCATGGAAGGCTCCGTGATCGGACTGATCAACTATGGACGGCAGAATGACCCTCGGCAAAAAAACCGACGATCAGGGTTGCAGGTCGAACAGCGCCGTCCCGGCCATCGGGTCGAACGGGGCGGACCAATGTTCATGGACGATCCGCCATTGTCCGGCAACACGCTGATAGCAGGCCGTCACGCGCATCCAGCAGGCTTGTTCCTCACCCTTTTCGTTGGTGCCGCCGCAATAGGCGAGCCAATGGGCGAAGGCGATGTTATCGGCCGGGGTAATCTTGACCTGATGAAAGTCGAACTTGTGCGGGCCGGGGCACATTTCCATGCAGGCTTGCCAATGGGCCCGGTAAGCGGCCTTGCCCTTGAACTGCAAGGCCTGGATGGCATCGAACGAGACAATGTCCTCGTCATAGAGCGCCATGACCTTTTCAACGTCCTTGGTCATCACGGCCTGGCGATAGGTGTCGATCAGGGCCTGGATCTGGGTTTCAGTGGTTTGGGTATTCATGGTGATTCTCCGCAGTTTTTTTGTTGAAGACACCCTTGGTCGTTTGGAGAAACAGCGAATCGACAATCCAACAAAAATAATCCAAAGAAAAAAATTCGCTAGAATCCACGTCTCATTTAGCCGGCAAACAATGGATGTTTTTGTGACCGTTCAGCTCGTCCCCTACGAAGACCTGACCCCGCGTCAACGCGAACAGGTCACCGCCATCGAAATCCACCCCGGACAGATCAAGTTCGCCGGCGATATCCACGGCGCCCTGCATACGCTGCTGTCCAAACCCGGCCCGGGGGTCAAAGGCTTTGCGCTATTGGCGCAGGAGGTGCCGGTAGCCTTCCTTCTGCTCAAGCGCCCACCGGTATTGCCCGCCTGGGCCAACGAACACAGCGCCACCCTGCATGCCTTGCAAGTCGACCACCGGGCCCAAGGCCAAGGTTATGGCAAGGCCTGCCTGCAGGCGCTGCCCGCCGTGGCGCGCGCCGCCTGGCCGGAGATCCGCGGGTTGGCGCGCTCGGTGGACGCCGACAACGCCTCGGCCATCGGCCTGTACGCGCGGATGGGCTGGGTCGACAGTGGCGAAGCCTACAAGGGCCGCATCGGTTATGAGCGGCGGATGGGGTTGGTGTTTTGAAGACCTTGGCCCATAGACTCAGGATGAATGGATGATGGTGACGTCGATTGAACAGTTGGAAGCCCTGTATGGCTTGCCTCACGAACGGGCAGTGCGTAAACAGATCCCGTTCCTGAACGAGGACTATCAGGCGATGGTCCGGGCCTCGCCGCTGGTGGTCATCGGTTCCGCAGGCCCCGACGGCCTCGATAGCTCGCCCCGGGGCGACGTGCCAGGTTTTGTGCAGATCCTCGACGAGCGGACCCTGGCCCTGCCGGATCGTCCCGGCAACAACCGCATCGACACGCTGCGCAACGTTCTGCACGATCCACGGGTATCGCTGCTGTTCCTTATTCCAGGCATTGGCGAGACCTTGCGGGTCAACGGCACCGCCCGGATCAGCGCCGAACCGGCACTGCTGGAACGCTTTGCGGTCAACGGCAAGCCGGCTCGCACCGTGCTGCTGGTGACGGTCGAAGCGGCGTTTTTCCATTGTGCCAAAGCCATCGTGCGTTCAGACCTGTGGAACCCGGCCCGCCATCTCGAGCGCTCAGCCCTGCCCAGCGCCGGGGCGATCCACAAGCGTTTGAATGATGGGCAGTTCGATGCCGAGACTTACGACCGTGAAGCGCCTGCGCGGGTGCAGGCCAGTTTGTACTGAAGCCGCAACGATCAGCTCGGCTTGAGCGGGATCCAGATCTCCAGGGTGCCTTGGCCAGTCCTGGGGTTGAAATCCTCGCTGTAGCGCTCGAACTCCGGCAACTCGGCCGCTTCGTGGCCGGAATGCGGCAACCACTCATTCCAGATGTATTGGAACGTGTCCGGCAGCTGTTTCAACGGCCCTTTGTGTTCGAAGACCGCGTAATGCCCTGGCTGGATTTCGATCCAACGGTATTGCTCCGGCAAATCGTCGAGCCGGCTGATCTCCACGCCGGCGATGTATTCGAACCCACCCTTCCCGTCCGGGTTGCAACACACGCCGTAGGTCACTTCATCTTTCTGCCCTGGCACTTTCCCGAGCCAGGGCAGGAACTTTTCCCAGAGCAAAGGAATGTCTTGGGCGGTGTCCTCGGTAAACCGGGCACCAAAGCCAGCGATGAGCTGAAAACGTCCCTGTTCAAAGCGTGGTACGGCTGTGTAATCGCGTTTGGGCTTTTCCATGCGGCAACACTCCAGCAAAACGTGAAGTCGGGCTTGGCAGTATAGAAGCCAAACCGTGATTGGCAGGACCGTTTCGCTTGTCAGAGACCAGGCACGGTGCCGGTGACGGCTTTTCCTACAAACTCGTTGTAGCCAGAAACAACCACATACACTGCGAAATAGCAGAAGATAGCGGCGGATGCCCAATAGGAATAACGCAACAGTTTATCCCCCAACAGTTTGCCGCCCTGGGTCGCGGCCAGGCACAAGGCCGCGCACCACAGCAGCCCGGCACAGAGAAAACCACTGAGGAACAGCGCCGAGCTGAGCAACGTTCCGCCGCCCGAGCGAGCGATCAGCGTGCCGCCCACCGCCGCGAACCAGAGGATGGCACTGGGCGATGACATGGCAAGGAAGATCCCGCGAAAAAACTCCTGGCGCGAAGAGTTGCCTTGCACCTCACTCGCCTCGGCCAGCACGGTGCTGTGATAGATCGCCGAATGGATCATCTTCGCCGCGAAGTACAGCAACAACACCGAGCCACCGACCCACAGCACCCAGCGCACCGCTTCGTATTGCAGCAGCACGGTCATGCCGGCCAGGGCCAGGACGGCGTAGACCAGGTCGCCCACGCAAGTGCCCAGGCCCAAGGCGAAACCCTGGAAATAGCCACGCTGCATCGCCAGGGTGATCATCGCGATATTGGCCACGCCAATGTCCAGGCACAGGGAAAGGCTCAGCAGGAAGCCGCTGGAAAATTCCATCATTCATTCCATCAGGATTGGGTGAGACAGGTTGAACATGCCGCGGCGACCATCGATAGCGCCGCAGCCTGGGCGACAGTGTCGTCGAAAATAGTTCGACGCGGCTACTGGACAATCCGACATCCGCCCGATTATCTTGCGCCGCAGGCCACCGCAGTGGCCAACGTCGCTCGGACGGTTCCGGGCGCTCACGTATCTCGAGGCAACAATGGCCGAACAAGGTTCGCCGCGCCGCTTTGCGCGCATCGATCGACTCCCCCCGTACGTATTCAATATCACTGCCGAGCTGAAGATGGCTGCGCGTCGGCGCGGCGAAGACATCATCGACTTGAGCATGGGTAACCCCGACGGCGCCACGCCCCCGCACATCGTGGAGAAACTGGTCACCGTCGCCCAGCGTGAAGACACCCACGGCTACTCCACGTCCAAAGGCATCCCGCGCCTGCGCCGCGCCATTTCGCGCTGGTACAAGGACCGCTATGAAGTGGACATCGACCCGGAAAGCGAAGCCATCGTCACCATCGGTTCCAAGGAAGGCCTGGCACACCTGATGCTGGCCACCCTGGACCAGGGCGACACGGTGCTGGTGCCCAACCCCAGCTATCCGATCCACATCTCCGGCGCGGTAATCGCCGGCGCCCAGGTGCGTTCGGTGCCGCTGGTGCCTGGCGTGGATTTCTTCGATGAGCTGGAACGGGCCATTCGCGGCTCGATTCCCAAGCCAAAGATGATGATCCTGGGCTTCCCCTCCAACCCCACCGCCCAATGCGTGGAGCTGGACTTCTTCGAACGGGTCATCGCCCTCGCCAAGCAGTACGACGTGTTGGTGATCCACGACCTGGCCTACGCCGACATTGTCTATGACGGCTGGAAAGCCCCGTCGATCATGCAGGTGCCTGGCGCGAAAGACATCGCGGTGGAGTTCTTCACTCTGTCCAAGAGCTACAACATGGCTGGCTGGCGCATCGGTTTCATGGTCGGCAACCCGGAACTGGTCAGCGCCCTGGCGCGGATCAAGAGCTACCACGACTACGGCACCTTCACGCCGCTGCAAGTGGCCGCCATCGCCGCTCTCGAAGGCGACCAGCAATGCGTGCGCGACATCGCCGAGCAGTACCGCCAGCGCCGCAATGTGCTGGTCAAGGGCCTGCATGAGCTGGGCTGGATGGTGGAAAACCCCAAGGCATCGATGTACGTCTGGGCGAAGATTCCCGACGCCTATGCGCACCTGGGCTCGCTGGAGTTCGCCAAGAAGCTGTTGGCCGAAGCCAAGGTCTGCGTCTCGCCGGGGGGGGGGCGGTGGCTTATGCCCGTCTGA